>JAGWNR010000054.1 GCA_028871265.1 Patescibacteria group bacterium | reverse complement strand
ACCCTTATTTTTTTTAAAGTAAAGATAAGGAAAATCAATAAATTCCCTTTGTTTACCCACTTACTTCCCAACCTAAAATCCCACCCCCAATCTTCCCCACACCTCTTTCCAATTCACTAAATTTTGTCAATTTTTAGTGAATTTGAGTGAAAAACAACCTAAATTCACCAAACTTTAGTAAAAACTAATTATTTCTTACCTCTTTCCTTCAATTCGAACTTGTGCAAAATTTGCACAAGTTGAATTTAAAAATAGAAACGTCGAAATTCGCTTGTCGGTATTAAAACTTTCTCCTTCAACTTTTAATTTGACGCTACTTAAAAATCATGCTAATATAATTCTAGCTGAACATCGATAACCAACAACACAAAGTAATTATGCAACTTCCAAAAACCGGAGAAGCGCTGACAAAGCTTGGGTTCGACACTAGAGCAGTAGAATACATGCTCCGAGAGATCGGCAAGGTGCTCGCTCTCTACCCTTCGCCCGAAAAAGCGGCGGAACAACTCGAAAAGACATTACCACCGATTGCCCTATCTAGATTCGGAGAGAAACAGTTTGCTACATTCCTACGAGACATCCACCCTGACGCACCACATTCATTCGACATTAAATATTTAAAGGATATGGATTGGCGAGCCATGGAACCGGATGAGATTATGGAAACAAAAGAAGCGATCGCTGGGTTCGAGGAACGGCGACGCAAAGAACGCGAAACGTGGTTGGAATCACCATACCAATACGAAGCGCTTCTGTGTGCTCACTTTCGCCCGTCAAAAAGCGACCAGGGCAAGGAACGACCACGCCCTCACATCATCTCTGTGCCAATGGGCGGCCAACCGAAACGGTAATAAATTGAAGTTCACGAATGGTTTGCAAAAATGCAGACCATTTTTTTATTTCTTCAGTTCCTTACTCACTCTCAAAACCATCTTGCCTTTCAAGACGCCGGAAAGATCATCCGAACCCATAAAAGCTAGGGCCTTCTCTAAATCTTTAATATTGTCGGCTGAACGGCTGATAGTGCGCTCGTTTACATTAAATCCTTTAACCAAATACTCGTGGAGTATCTTTGTAGCCCAGATGCGGAATTTTGTCGCTTTTTTGGAATTGACTCTATATCCGATAGCGATTATGGCATCGAGATTGTAGAATTTAACCTTATATAATTTACCGTCTGTGCCAGTGCGTTCCAAAATGGAACATACTGAATCTTCACTTAATTCCCTTGTCCGAAAAATATTTGTGATGTGTTTTGTTATGGCTGGACGCTGTGTGTCGAATATCCTTGCAATCTGATCCTGCGTCGCCCAGATCGTGTCTTTCGCTACTTCTGCACGCAACTCGACATCACCGTGTTTGTCAGAATATAGAACAAGTTTATTATCGGAATTATTAATACAAGAATCATTTGGGCTTTTTTTCATATTTTTATTAGATTAGTTATTGATTATGTCAATTTACCTCCCTCACCTCCAACATCCTATCCACTCGAAAGACGCGCACTTCGCCGCGCAGGCGGCAAAAGGCTTCCACGCCCAGGTATTCACGGCCTTTATATTCCATCATGCCGATATGCAATGGCTCGATTGTGCGGCGAGATTTTTCGTCGTTGTTTTTTAGATAAGTAATCGCCAGCGCCGACTTGGCCTTGATCGCTTTTTTAATGATTTCAATTCGATTATCAATCGAACATTTCTCCTCCGATTTCGCGTATTGAATCATCGTCACAAAACGCACCACTCGCCAATCCATGATCACGTGACGTTTTTGCAATGGCTGGCGCAGTGTAATACCACCTAGCGTCCGACACCTGGAGAGCGCCACATACAGCTGTCCGTGCGCAAAAGTGCCTCGGCCAATGTCGATCACCACTTCATCAAAAGTTTTGCCTTGGCTTTTATGAATAGTTAGCGCCCAAGCCAGTTTCAGCGGATATTGAGTAAACGAACCCGTCGTTTTGGTGCGCAGCGCGCCGCCATCGACAAAATATTCAAAGACATCCCATTCATTTTGCCCGACCACATATTCCTCGCCCGTTTCCAGCCGCACCGTCACGCCTTCATCCTCATCGATTTCCACTATCTCGCCCATCGTGCCGTTCACCCATCTGCCATCAATATCGTTATTGAGGAGCATCACTTGCGCGCCCACTTTGAGGCGCAAAATTTCATCCGTCGGCATATGCGATCGCTCGAATTTGCCGCTTATCGTCGCCTCAAAAACAAATTCCTCTTCCGGCAATTGCTCCAAATTCATCGTGTTGATTTCCGTCGCTTTGGCATTGGTAGCAGTGAGACAGACGCCAAAGCCGCCACTTTTCGACATGTTCACCTCATCTTCCGCCTCCTCTCTGTATCGCGCGTTCAATTCGGCAAATTCTTTGTCGCCGACACTATTGTTTCTCACCGTGTTTAGGAGTCGCACGAAACTGTCATCTCTCTGGCGATACACTTGCTCCAGCTCAATGAAATGAAATTTTTTGTGTTCAAAGCATTTGGCGCTGAAAAAATACGGGCTATCATACAGGGTTTCAAAAGCGCTTTTTTCCGAACTGGTCACCACCGGCGGCAATTGGTATAAATCGCCGATAAAAATAATTTGCAAGCCGCCAAAAGGTCGCTCACCGTCTCTGCCGCGCCGATTCAAACGCAAAAATTTTTCAAAGCAATCCAGCAGATCGGCCCGCGTCATAGAAATCTCGTCGATGACAATCGCGTCCAGTTTTTTCAAAACTTTCACTCTCTTGTCGTCATCTGAAAGTTTTTTCACTTTTTTCAATGTAATGTCCGGCTTGAAACCACAGAAAGAATGTATTGTCTGACCACCGACATTCACCGCCGCCACGCCGGTCGGCGCCAATACGGCAATGCGCTTTTTGGTTTGTTTTCGAAATTCCGTGAGTAGTGTCGATTTACCTGTGCCGGCACGCCCGGTCAAAAATAAATTCTCTTCCGTATCGTTCATAATCCGCAAAGCCTCCAGCGCCTGTGCGCTCCATGTCAGTTTCACCGCTTTTTCTGCACGTTTTCCCATGCTTTGGAGTATAGCAGAAAAGTGCGTTCATTATTTCATCAAATCTTTCTTCAACCTCACGATTACACTAGCCTTGAGCGGGCCATCACTTGAAGCTGATTCAATAAATTCGATAGCTTCACGTAGATTTTCAATTTTATCAGTAGATACAGAGAAATTTTTCTTGTCGAATACAAAGCCTTTTGTTAAATACTGACGCAAGACACCAGTAGCCCAAATACGGAATTTTGTGGCTTTTTTTGAATTGACCCTGTATCCAACTGCAATAATTGCATCGAGATTGTAAAAATTAGTGTTACGTTTAACTTCACGTCCTCCTTCAATTTGAACCATCCGGAATTTCCGGATAGTTGAGGTTTCTTTTAACTGCTTTGTCAAATAGATATTTTGAAGATGCTCATTGATAGTGCGGACATCCACCTCAAATAGCTGAGCGATCTGTGCCTGGGTCGCCCATAATGTGTCCTTTTCCATATCTGCGCGTAGCTCGATAGCACCGCGTTTGTCCGCGTATAGGACAAGTCTGTTGCCGTAAGCATTAATGAAAGGCTTGTTTTCAATCTTTTTCATATTTTTATTAGATTGGTTATTGTTACTAATCGTGTAATTATATAAAACCGAGTTAAAATCCGTATTAAGAAAAGTTAAAATTTTCCTAAAATTTAGAGTTATGTAATAAAAAAGCAATTATGTCATTTTTTCCTTGACACAATCTATCGTTTATAGTACCATATTACCATTGTGCAACAGCATAAAAACATCACAAATACGAATCGAATGCCGCAGATGAAGGCCTGGGCATATTCGCTCGTATCTGGTTTTACCGCCACTTGCGGCCTCATTCTGCCTAGTCGTGATGTTTCTCACATGCTTTTGAACTAATTCCTTTTTCAAACGCTTTAGAATCACCCCGACTGGACGGAAGTCGGGATTTTTAATTCCGCACCTCTTGCCAGTCTCTCGCACAGAGAGAAATGAAACAAAAGTACATTACAAAAACTAATTATGAAAAATACACTCGTATTCCTCAAAGGAAAAAAGACAACCCTTCGTCCGATCCTCGAAAGCGACATTCCGCTCCTCATGAAATGGATCAACGATCCAGAGGTGCGCCGATTTGTTAAAAGAGTCTTTCCCGCTATGGAATCGGATGAACGCGACTGGATCAAACGCCTGCATGACAAATCTGGTTCAGACATCGCTATAATGATCGAGGTCAAAGGAAAGCCCATCGGCACTATGGGAATCCATGGTATCAATTGGAAGGACCGCACAGCCACAACCGGCGCGCTCATTGGTGAAAAAAACTACTGGGGCAAAGGTTATGGGACCGATGCTAAAATGGTGCTCCTTGATTATGCGTTCAATGTCCTCAATCTGCGCAAAATAATGTCGCGCGTCTTTGCTTTTAACTATCGAAGCCTGCGGTATAGCCTCCATTGCGGCTATAAAATTGAAGGTCGACTAAAGCGTCAGCGGTTTTCTGAAGGGCGTTATTGGGATGAAATCATCCTTGGCCTTTTCAAAAGCGACTGGCTTCCTTATTGGGAAAAGTATCAAAAGAAATAGTTATTTCACACAACCCCGACATCACGCCGGGGTTGTTTTTCTAGTCGTTTTTCCACCATCGACAACTAAGCCACGATTAAAC
>JAGWNR010000053.1 GCA_028871265.1 Patescibacteria group bacterium | reverse complement strand
GTTTTTGGCCTATTTGCAAACGGTTTTGCAAGGACTGAAAGCCATGCAGATCGAGGAGACGGCCAAGGATATTGTCAAACATGTCGGTCAGCTGGGTGTTCACTTGAAAAAATATGAAGAATATCATTTAAAAATTGGCGGAGCATTGTCAACAGTTATTAATCACTACAATAATTCTGGCAAAGAATTCAAAAAAATAGACAAAGATGTTTTGCGTATAGCGGGTGAGGCGCCTGGTATCGGAGCAGAATTGCCTATGTTAGAGAGGCCAGACGTTGAGGTGTAAATTGGTTAAAGGTCTATCCTCAGTCAACAAAAATTTGCATTTTTTATTACTTTATGCGAATATATATTACCTATGGAAATAGCCATTATCGAAACCGGCGGCAAGCAATATACCGTGTCAAAGGGCGATACAATTCGCATTGAAAAGCTTGCGGCTGTAAAAGGACAGGAATTCAAAGTCGGCGACAAGGTCGTTTTTGATAAGGTGTTGCTTGTTGATGACGGCTCCAATACTACTATCGGCACGCCTTATATTCCGGGTGCCAAAGTCACCGCCACTATTGAACGCATCTCTCGTGCCAAAAAGGTCACTGTTATCCACTACAAACAAAAGTCTCGTTATTTCAAAAAGGCTGGTCATCGTCAGCCATATTTTTCTATAAAAATTGATGGAGTAAAGTAAAGCGCAGCACGTCTATTCAATCCACTCTTATCTCTCAGTCAATGTGGCTCATTTCCACTTGAGCCACGAGTAGACCTCTAAACCTGCAAAAAAGCCTTTTTTTTGCTAAGATACGCCTACACCTATGAATCCGCAATTCATCCGCAATTTCTCTATCATCGCCCACATCGATCACGGCAAATCGACTTTGGCTGACCGCATGTTGGAAATCACCGGCACCATTGAAAAACGCAAAATGCAGGAGCAGGTGCTAGATAGTATGGAGTTGGAGCGCGAGCGTGGTATCACGATCAAGATGCAACCGGTTAGGATGAAATGGAAAGACCATGTCCTAAACCTTATTGATACTCCCGGCCACATCGATTTTTCATACGAAGTTTCGCGGTCGCTCAAGGCTGTCGAGGGCTCAATTCTTCTGGTCGATGCGACGCAAGGTGTTCAAGCTCAGACACTGACAACTTTGAACATGGCACGTGAGGCTGGCCTCATTATAATCCCAACCGTTTCCAAGATTGATTCGCCGCTGGCTAGAACTGATGAGGTCGTTGCTGAAGTTTGTCAACTATTGGGCTGTGATGAGAGGGAAGTGTTAAGAGTTTCCGGCAAAACCGGTGAGGGTGTCGAAAACCTTTTAAATGAAGTAATAAAGAGGGTACCGGCACCAAATAAAGTCGAAAGTTCCGAGTCGAAAGTCGAAAGTGAAGAAGAAAAGAAAGCCGCGGAGGACTTGAAACTTTCGCAGCGTCCGAAGCTGTTTGAGCGCGTTGAAATCGCGGGAGACGAGGACGTGCGAGTGTGTGGTCCAGTCCGAGGCGACCTGGCGATTTCACGAGCGAGTTCTGCAGGACGCGAGAAAGTTTCCAAGTCCGAAGTGGCCACTTCTAACACCTTCCGATCGCTGGTTTTTGACTTTCAATATTCCAATCACATCGGCGTCATTGTCTACGTCCGCGTTATGTCAGGCTCGGTCAAACGTCATGATAGGCTGGTTTTCAAAGTTGCCGAGCGCGAGTTCGAAGCGCTCGAGGTCGGTATTTTCAAACCAGACAATACACCGGTTGAATCGCTAAGCGCAGGGGAAATTGGCTATATTGTGACCGGTATAAAAGAACCCGGCATTGCCTCTGTGGGTGACACCATTGCTTCGACACGTGATAACCTGCCACCGCTTCCAGGTTATCAATCACCGCGGCCGGTTGTCTGGGCTTCGCTCTATCCAGAATCGCAAGACAATTTGCCGCTACTACGTCAAGCACTCGGCCGTCTGCGTTTGTCCGATTCTTCTTTTACCTACGAAGAAGAAGCTTCTGGTACGCTCGGTAAAGGCTACCGTTGCGGCTTTTTGGGCATGCTGCATTTGGAAATTGTGACCGAACGACTCCATCGCGAGTTTAATCTGGATCTCGTCGTCACACAGCCGACTATTACGTACACTGTCGAAAAGAAGGATGGTAAATCAGTAGTTATTTATTCTCCCGCACTTTTTCCTGATGAACATGATGTCAGGAGTGTTTCTGAACCGATTGTGACGATGAAAATTATTACGCCGCCGCAATATTTGGGTAGTTTGATGAAGTCACTTTACGAACACGAAGCCGAAGTTGTCGCAACCGATACTTTTGGCGATAATCGCACCATGCTCACCCTAACCATGCCTTTGCGCGAGCTTATGCGAAACTTTTTTGATGAGGTCAAGA
This sequence comes from Patescibacteria group bacterium, assembly GCA_028871265.1. Classification (GTDB taxonomy): domain Bacteria; phylum Patescibacteriota; class Minisyncoccia; order Phycocordibacterales; family PALSA-1337; genus JAGWNR01. The sequence goes on along the minus strand of JAGWNR010000053.1, from coordinate 2,376 downwards.
GTTTGTCATCCGGCTATGCTTCAATTTCTTACGATATTACGGATAACAAATTAGCTGATGTAGTACGCATGGACATTTTGGTCGCCGATGAACCGGTGCCGGCTTTTGCCCGTGTGGTGGCCAGACGTCGCGTGAACGAAGAAGCCTCGGCAATGGTAAAAAAGCTTTATGAAATTCTGCCACGCGAGCTATTTACTTTTAAAGTCCAAGCCAAAGCGCTGGGTCGCATCATTGCTTCTGAAACCGTTTCAGGCCGCAAGAAAGACGCCGCAGGCACCCTTTCTGGCGGCGATATCACGCGCAAGATGAAGCTCCGCGAAAAGCAAAAAGAAGGTCGTAAACGCCTAAAAGAGCACGGTTCCGTTACCATCCCGCAAGACGTTTTTGTCAAAATGATGCGCTCGGGGGAGTAAAAATTAGTGTTGCCACAAAATAGGGAAATAAAGCAGTACCATACTCAAAATAACCACGATTCCAATAATCATGACCGCTACATTTAGGACTTTTCTGGTGGTTCGATGAAAAAGCATTTGATTTATGCTTGTAGTATACTATATTGAACGGTCAGCGCAAGAGGCAGGCTTAAAATTATTTTATGACATATTATGGCTCTCTCAGAATTTAAAAATCGACGTAAGTTGAAAAGGTATATATATTCACCCTTGTCAGTTATTGTGCTGTCAGTTATTGTTATTATTCTGGGTCGGGCAACTTTTGGTGTTTATCAAAAATATGAGCTTTCTGAAATACGTTTGAGCCAAGCAAACGATCAATTGATGCAAGTAAAACACGAAGAGCAAAATTTATCTGCATCAATTGCCGAACTATCGACTGCTTCTGGTACCGAGGCGGCTCTACGAACTAATTTTCGGATTGTTAAACCCGGCGAATCATTGGCCGTTATTATCGATACGGCAACGTCTGCGCCAGCCACCACAACGCCGCCACGAGGTTTTTGGTCAAGTGTCGGGCAGTGGTTTGAAAAAGTGTTTTAGTGTCGCGAGATTAGTTTAGTGGTAAAACGAGTGCTTCCCAAGCATTAGTCGCGAGTTCGATTCTCGCATCTCGCACAAAAATTTTTAGTATGTTATCCTTTACCCATACCAACTAACCAATAAACCCATGAAACCAGTCACTATTTATTCCACCCCGACCTGCGTCTACTGCAAAGCTGCCAAGGATTACTTTAACAAAAACGGCGTCTCTTTTACTGAATATAACGTCGCCGCCGATGCGGTGAAGAGGAAGGAAATGGTTGATAAAACCGGTCAACTAGGCGTGCCGGTCATTACTATAGGTGATCAAGTCATTGTCGGTTTTGATCAAGAAGCCATTACTGCGGCACTAGGCAAATAAACAATCGGTAAGGAAATTTTATAGCTGCCGTAGTTCAACGGATAGAACAAGGGACTCCTAAGCCCTAGATGCAGGTTCAATTCCTACCGGCGGCACTATTTGATTATTGACGTCTTGGATTTATTGCTGTTTTCTGTTAAAGTTTAAAATATGAATTCAAATGAAATTCGCTCGCGATTTTTGCGCTTTTTTGAAAAGCGCGGGCATACTGTTATTTCATCGGCATCGCTAGTGACGTCTGATGAAAAAGGTGTGACAAATCCAACCCTTTTTAACACTGCCGGCATGCAGCCGCTCATTCCATATTTGCTGGGCAAGCCTTATGAGAAAGACAGTCAGACCATCACACGTCTGGTTGATTCACAAAAATGTTTGAGAACTACTGATTTGGATGACGTGGGCGATCGACGACACGCAACCTTTTTTGAAATGCTGGGCAATTGGTCCTTGGGCGATTATTTCAAGCGTGAGGCTATAGAATGGAGTTTCGATTTTTTAACTTCAAGTGAAGAAGGCCTAGGTCTGGATCCAAATCGCCTCTATATAAGCGTCTTTCAAGGTAATACTGACGCGCCACGCGATGATGAAGCAGCAGATATTTGGCGTGATGTATTTAAAAAACACGGCGTCGATGCTGGTGGCGACACATCGAAAGGGCAGACTGGTCGAATTTTTTATCTGCCAGCAAAAAACAACTGGTGGGAGGCTGGTGACAATGGCCCGTGTGGGCCAGATTCGGAGATGTTCTATGACACGACTAATTCTTTTGGTGGGAGACTCTTGTCGCATGCCGAATTTACAAAAGCGGACGATGAGAGCGTGGTTATTGAGGTCTGGAATGACGTTTTCATGCAATATGAAAAAAAGGACGGTAAGATCATTGGCAAACTGCCAAAACCGTCTGTTGATACAGGCGCAGGACTAGAGCGTCTAGCCATGATGCTCCAAGGTGTCGACAATATTTTTGATACAGACCTCTTGAAACCGGTCATGGATCTCATGAGTTCGGCCAATAATAGT
>JAGWNR010000052.1 GCA_028871265.1 Patescibacteria group bacterium | reverse complement strand
TTCCTCAATTATAAAAAACTGAGGTTAAAGAAATCATAAAAAAATATTCAAAAAATCATAAAATGAGGCCAGACCTTGGCATTACATAGGTCAGACCTATGTAATTAGTACAAGGTCCGACCTTGTACTTTTATCCCCAAAGCTTGCTTTTTCTGTTAGTTTTCCGCGCTATAATAGGCGTATGTTCTCCGACCCGGACAAAAATCTGGCTCAATTAGGCCTTGGTGAAGGTATGAAAGTCGTCGATTTAGGAGCGGGAACAGGTTATTATTCCATTCCGGCGGCTCATCGGGTCGGCACAACCGGCCATGTATATGCCGTGGAGGTGCAAAAAGATCTCTTGGACAAATTGCGGTCAAATGCCAACGCCGAAAAGGTGCATAATATTGAGGTGGTTCACGGCGTCATTGATTCGATCGGCGGCACAAAACTGCGCGATGGTATTGTAGATCGAGCCATCCTCTCAAACACACTTTTTCAGATAGAGGAAAAAGATCGTGATAATTTGGTGCTGGAAATAAAGAGGCTTTTAAAATCCGGCGGTAAAATCTTGGTTGTTGATTGGTTGCCGGGCAGTCCGCTCAGTCCAAAAATCTGTGTGTCGCGCATGACTGCCGAAAATATTTTTACCAAAAACGGTTTTGTTTTGGAAAAAAGTTTCAATGCCGGCGATCATCATTACGGGCTGGTTTTTACAAGAAATTAATTATGAATAAATTAAAAGTTAAATCCATCAAGCTAGAATTTAAAAGCCTCGACGGAACTTCCTCCTCGGAGCACGGATATTTTCTTGCTAGAAAATTCCTCGTGCTCGGCCCAGTCGGCCTCGCAAGTCTCCTCGGAAGAAGTATCCGTCTCGGCTTTACAAATTTCCATGACTAAATTTCAAATCACCATACTAGCCATATTTATCGTATGTATCATCGGCGGGGCGATTGCTTTTGCAACTTACAAAGGCAATAGCAGTACGACTCTGCCATCGGTGACAATCTGGGGCACTTTGCCGAATAGTTTAATACAACAATATGTATCGCAAATAAACTTGACCCGTGGTCAACAATTGCAGATTAATTATGTTCAGGTCAGTGCGAGTAATTTCAATACTACTTTTATAAACACCTTGGCAAAGGGTAGTGGTCCGGACGCTATATTGGTACCACAGGATATTCTGTCGCGTTATAATGCCCAGATCGTACCGATACCATACAATGTTTTGCCACAGAGAACCTACATGAATACATATATTCAGGGTTCAGAACTATATCTGGGTTCGCAGGGTGTTCTGGCTATTCCATTTCTCGTCGATCCAATGGTCATGTATTGGAATCGCGATTCATTCACCAATGCCGGCATTGCGAATTATCCTCATTATTGGGATGAAATAACCGCTCTGGTTCCAAAACTTTCGGTCAAGGACGCCAATAGTAATATAACTAAAAGCACCGTGGCCCTAGGTGAATTTGCCAATGTTGATCATGCTCGCGAAATTTTTGGTAGTTTGCTACTACAGCTGGGTAATCCAGTGACAGTTTCAACATCGGGAGGCTTGGCAAGCGCCCTGGCAAATAGCTCGGCCTTTGCCGGCGAGCAATCGACCACACAAGTATTGAATTTTTACACTCAATTTGCTGATCCGACTTCACCTTCATATTCATGGAATCGCGGCTTGCCGACTGCGCAGAGCTCTTTTCTCTCGGGTGAACTGGCTATTTATTTTGGCTATGCTTCGGAAATCAATAGTTTGCGTAACCAAAATCCGAATTTAAATTTTGACGCCGCGCCATTACCGCAGGTTAGAAATGGTGCTGTCAAAGCTGACTATGCGACAATATACGGATTTTCAATTGTTCGAAGCTCCGCTAATCCGACAAATGCCTATAATGTTATCCAGGTTTTGACTGATCCATCGAATTTGTCTTCGATGGTGTCACAGGCATATTTACCACCGGCACGTCGCGATATGATTGCTGCCGGCACAACCGATCCGTATCTCTCGATCTTTTATAGCGAAGCTCTGATTGCCAAATCATGGGCTGATATTGATCCGAATCAGTCCGGCGCCATCATGCAAGCGATGGTCCAAGCAGTTTCAAGCGGCGCCAAAAATGTCCATACTGCAATTATAGACGCCAGCGCGCAGTATGATTTGCAACTAAAGAATCAATAAAATTATGAATAAAGTTCAAAATTTAAAATTCAAAGTTCAAAGTGAAAAAACTGTCACTTTTATTGCATTTTCTATTACTGTTCTGTTTTCTGTAATATTTTTGGCGGTATGGCAGAATTCTTTGGCTCAAACATCATATTTGCCGAATAGCATAACGATTACACCGCTTAGCTCGAATGGCGGAGCACCTGCATCTGGTGCGGCTTCTTGGCGAAAAGGCCAGCAGGGATTTGTGTCGATCGGTTCTTTGCCAACTTCTACCAATACATCTAATTCTATTATTCAGCTATATTTGGCAAATCCGACAACATTTGCGACAACATCACTCATTTTGGAAACAGCGCCACAAAGTGCAGGGACAGGTATTTACGCCATAGACGCAAGCACACTTTCCGCTACCACGAACGGAAATTATGGCCTTGTGGCAGTTTATACCGTTTATGACCCTTCATTCGCGCAATATATTGCGACATCTTCGGCCGCCATTCATGTCCTGCCAGTTTTGTCTCCAAGTGCCGGTAATGCAAATCAAGATACTCAGTGTATGCCAGGTTTTTACTTTGATCCCTTTTTTGGTTTTTGTATTGTTATTCCAACAGGTGGTATTGTTACGACTTGTCCCCCCGGTTATGGTATAAGTCCGACAACCGGCGTCTGTGCGCCCAGTTCCGGTAGTAACGGCTCAACTGTTCCGCTGAATTCATCTTCTAACAATACTGGATCTACAGTAGGATCGGGGTCTGCGGTAAATACTGGAAATCAAACAAGCGCGAATACTCCTTATGGCGGGCTGGTGGTTTGTACCGGAGTTAGTGACGGAACCAATAGACCTGTCTGCAACTTTAACTACCTCATTATAGAAGGCCAGCATATCATCAATTTTCTATTCATGATTGCCATACCGGTAGCGGCGGTGCTGTTTGCTTATGGTGGTATATTGTATATGGTCGGTAATGAAGGTTCGCGCAAAAAAGCTAACGGCATTTTTTGGGCGGCCGGTATCGGTTTTGGTATCATGCTCATCGCTTGGGTTTCGGTGTATACTGTGGTCAACTGGCTGACCAACGGAGTAACCAGCGGCACCACGTCGAGTCAGAGCGGTATTACTACATTTTTGGGAAAATAATATGAAAAAAACAATCATTGCCATTTCAAGTTTGCTTTCATCAATCTTTGCACCGGCCGTTGTCTTTGCCACCTCGGGAAATACCAGCTGTTCAGGCACGACTGGTGTGATTTGTAATCCCCTGCAGTCAGTCAGTATCACCGGCCTTTTAAACAATGCGGTAGATATCGCCATTGCCGTCGGTGCGGTGGTGTCGGTTATTATGTTTATCTATGCCGGTTTCAGATTTATATTTGCCCAAGGGAAACCGGATGAAATTAGTAAAACGTGGAAATTATTCATGTATGTGGCTATAGGTACAGCCGTGCTCATCGGCGCCAAGGTCATAGTCTCGGTCATCACCGGTACCTTGACGTCGACAGGGCTTGTCAACAGTAGTTTATTTGGGGGGTAAAAATTTTTGCTATAATTGAAACATTATGAAAAAAATATATTTCAAGGTTGAACTAATAGTTCTTTCGATAATCAGTTTGGGTGCACCGGCTTTGGCTATGGCCACAACGAATAGTCTGTGTGATTTGGCGCAGTTGTCTATGGGATATTTTAACATTGGTATACAAATTCTCGTCGGATTAGCGGTGTTGGTATTCGTCTTTAACGTTTTTCGTTATTTCTTTATGAACAAAGAGAACAAAGAACGTGGCATGTACGTTCTGTGGAGCTTGATCGGTTTTTTCGTCATCATTGCTTTTTGGGGATTGGTCAATTTGATTTCAAACAGTTTTAGTTTGAACACCAGTGCACCAACCATTTTCGGCAATGTTTTCGGCGGCGGTTCGACACCGTGTGGTTCCAGTAGGTCGTCAAATAGTTCAAGTAATTCTTCACCACAACTAAATAGCCAGGGTAACGAATTCTTGTAAAATTAAAGAAAAAGTATTCCACAGACAGCATTTGAAGGTTATTTGCAGTTTTGTTAGACTATATATGTTATAAACAATTATAAAAACATGAAAAAAATAATTCTTTCGCTATTTTCACTTGCCACTCTCAGTCCTTTGTCAGCTTTTGCTCAGACTACCATTGCTTCGGCCGGTATTAATCCATTATCCATCAGCAATGCCACCACATTGGCGCAACGCTTGACCTATTTGTTCAACGTTGCCATCGATGTTCTAATCGCCTTGGCAATATTGTGGATTATTGTGTCGGTTGTTATGTGGATTGTTGTTGGCGGTGAAAATGGCGCCAAACATCGCACAAATGCCCTGTGGGGTATTGCTGGCTTGGCTCTGGTTTTGTCAATTTGGGGTTTGGTACACCTATTGACCAATACATTCAATACGGCCAACAATGGTCTGAATGCTCAGGAAATTCCGACAGTGCCTCAAATTCAATAGTTGTGTATGAGGTGTGACCTTGTCGCAAGGTGTAACCTTATCTCCCACTTATGACGCCAAACACCGCTCTATCGACGGTCCTTACGCCTATAATCTCGAACATTGTCGAGCCTGGTTTGATGTTCTTGTTCATGGTTGCTGTCATATATTTTGCCTGGGGCATTTTCAAATTGGTGCGTGATGCGGCCAGCGAAGAGGGCAGAACTACAGGATGGCACCATATTCTGTATTCA
>JAGWNR010000051.1 GCA_028871265.1 Patescibacteria group bacterium | reverse complement strand
ATCTGTCGATAAGGCTTTACGCAAAACATCTTCGGGTACTTCAGAAATTGGTTGAGCGGGCGCGACCAGAGATTTCAATTGTGTAACAGAAGGTGTAACTGACGAATTTTGTGCCGGCGTTTCGACTTTTACTACAACTTTCATCTGATCATTTTTTACACTTTCAATCTTTTCATCTTTTCTTATTTCCTTATTTTCTTCTATTTTTCTATTTTCTATTTCTTTTTTCTCCTCTTCTCCACTTTCTATAATTTTACTTTTTTCATTTTCCTTTTTGCTTTCTTCTTTGTTCGCCATCGCTTTGGCCAAAGCGGCTTTTAGATCATTTACTCTTTCCGGGCTTGGAATTTTTTTTGCCGAGCCTTGCGATAAATCGGCCAACGGGATAGTTTTTTTCTGATTTGGATCCTTGACCAGAGTAACCTGAGGTAAATTTTTGTCTACATTATCCTCTATTTCTCTGGCTCTGGCCGGCACAGTATCGGCCTCCATAGTTTTAAAGGCATTGGCAAAGGGTTTGTGTGTATCAACTGGTTTTTGTAGAGGTGGAGGCGTAACCTTGACCGACGCAGGTGCGACCTTGGTTGCCTCCGGTTTTGTCACAAACTGCCTAGGAGCGTCATTTTGACCAACGGGAGTAACAGGTTTTATGGCAGATTGTGCCGGCGGTGGAGTTTGGAGAGGTGCGGCCTTGACCGATGGAGGTGAGACCTTGGCAGGTTGAGGTGCGACCTTGATCGGGGCGAGCCAATCGGCAATAGCCTTTTCCACATCGGCACGGGTGTGGGCAAATTGTTGCCGAGACAGCGCTTTGACCTCATCAGAAGGAGAAACCGGCGGCAAGGCAATCGGCAGCAATGTGGTAGCCGAAAACGGTTGTGAGGAAACGCCGTCGATCATCAATTTTAAATAAATCTGATAGACACCCAGATTTACAATGTCTTCGGCGGTAAAAGTCGGAAAAAATTCCTTTTCCAAAACTTCGGCATCGTAGGCACCGACACGAAAAACAATCATAGTGCCGACGTTACCAAACACAGCCGCGCGGACCTCCTCTTCCATTTGCTCGATATACTGATGCGCCATGGTCAGATTGAGTTTGTATTTGCGAGCTTCGGACAAAATATCGGCAAACGATTCATTGGCAAAAGACTGGAATTCGTCGACATACAAATAGAATTGCGGCAAAGTACGCATCAGAGCCGGACTGGCATCAGCGCGACTCATGGCCGCCAAATAGATTTTAGTGATTAACATACCGCCAAGCAGGTTGGCGTTTTGTTCGCCGACGCGGCCTTTGGACAGGTTGATAATCATAATCTTCTTCTCATCCAAAATTTTACGCAGATCAAAAGAAGATTTTGGCTGGCCAATCATGTTGCGAATGAGTGCATTTGAAGTGAACTGACCGACTTTGTTCTGAATGGCCGGCGTAGCCTCTGCGGCGAATTTATCGGTATATTTGGCAAATTCTTCGGTCCAAAAAGCTTTGACTGTCGGATCAGTAACATGAGCAACGACGTCTTTGCGGAACTCTTTGTCGGCATACATACGATTGACGCCTAACAATGTCGCGCCAGGATATTCCAAAAGGGCTAGGAGTGTGTTGGTTAAAATATATTCCATACGCGCGCTCCAGGCATCCTGCCAGATTTTTTTAAAGGTGGACATCAGGCCGGAGACGACCAAGTGGCGCTTGTCGGCGTCGACTTGTTCTAATACGTTGAAAGAAATCGGATAGTCCAGGTCGAACGGTGCAAAATATACGACGTCTTTTTTGCGATGTTCGGGAATATAGTCTAGAAGAAGTTCGGCGGTCTTGCCGTGTGGATCGATGAAAGCCATGCCTTCGCCGTTTTGAATATCCTGTACAGCCATGTTCTCGAGCACGGTCGATTTACCCATGCCGGTTTTACCAATCACATAGACGTGTTTGGTGCGGTCTTTGGCTTTAATGCCGAATTTGACGCGCTTGTTTCGCGCATCCGTCTCGGCGAAATAGGTTATGGCATTTTCGTCATACATAGAAATTGAGAATTGGATATTGAAATTGACTGGTTTTATTATACCATATAAAAGTCGATGTTTGTTTAGGTCTACCCTAATTACGAAAAACCGGACAAGATTTACACCTTGTCCGGTTACACATTAGCAATAAACACCTCACGCAACCGCCGAAGTATGGAAACTACCGGGGTCGTTAGAAGCGAACGATTTGGCCCACACGGAAACTTTTTGAGAGATTTGATTCAACGTGTGTTCTCCCACAAGTTTGCCTTCGCATTGGCCAATGACGCGCTTGAGGTGTTTGTGATCACGGAACCGCATCCCCAATCCCGTAACAATCGCGGTTTCGCGATCATTTAATAACACTTTGTGACCATCAAGACATTCAACCTTGACAGTGCCGCTAATGTTTCTTGCCATAACTATTTACTTTCTCTTTGCTTTTTGTTTTATATAAAATGCTCCAATGCACACGACATGCACCGAGCTAACGAACCGGAAATTAATGCTACTCCCATACTTTTTCAAAGTCAAGCGCGACTGTGCACAAACTATTTTACTCCTTAAATCATTTTAGCTTCGCGAAGTCGTCGCTTCGGCAACTGTCGGCGCCGGCAGAGACAAAATATTGATATATTTACTGTAAACACTACCCGCATTCCAGAGCAACCAACTACCCAACCCTGCGTCGGCCGTTGCCTGGATTTGAGCCTTGACCATATCCGGCGTATAGGTCGCACCCAAATCAAACGCTTGTAGCCATGGTCGAATTTTTGACGGTGAAAATGACGCATCGATAGCACGTGTAACTGCCGTATCCATGGCATACTTTACAATTCCATAAGGATGCGCCGCAGGATTATCGAATCCATCATAATTTTTAATGTAATGAGACGGATAGACCATCGGGTCGACATAATCAAAATATGGCAAAACATTTTCGAAATGTTGGCCTATTCCCATATCGCCGGTATCCGTTGTTGTCTGACCAAAGACATCGGCGGATATTGGAATACCCAGAGGCGAAAGTTCACTGTGCAAATATGAAAAGAAATCAGTAATGACCGATTCTTTTGTAGTTGAAGCACTCTTGTCATACACTGCCGAATCAACAGATCCGTCGGACGGAAAACGCACATAATCAAAATTAATTTCATCGAAACCGACATTGTATGCTTGCTTGGCAATGGCGACTAGGTATTTCCAGGATTCTTTATTATCCGGATCGATCCAATAGGCACCACCGGCGTCTTTCCACAGAGTGCCATTAGCTTTTTTTACATACCATTCCGGATGAGTTTTCAGAGCAAATGGATCTTCAAAATCTTGGATGCGACCAATTACATAAATACCTTTGGCATGAAGAGCGGCAACAAAATGTTCAATATCCGGAATACGATTTTCAGCCGAACCGATTGAGTCAATAGTTGCATCCTTGAAACGCGGATCATTGACAATATAGCCAATTCGACCACTGTAATCCTTGACATCGATGACAATCGCATTCAGCTGTGTATGAGGCTCTGCCAGTAAATCACTCATTTCCTTTTGGAATGAAGGCGTGCCGGCCGCCCAACTGGTGTAATAGACGGCATGCACATAATCCGGTGTAGGAATATGGGTTACTTGAAAAGGCGGAGTGGTTGAAGCTAATGCCGTCGAGACAGACGTCGTCGAAGCTAATGTGGTAGAGGCATTTGCCGAAATAGCTGTCGGTGAAAAAGAAACTTGCCTGCTAGGCATGACCAAAAATGCAATGGCAATTGCAACCAGTACCACGGCTACGACACCGACAAAAATTAATTCAAATTTGGCTGGTTTGGGCTTATTCGGCATGATTGTCAGTATTTGATACGTAATTTGTTGTTGTCGGCTGATCTGGGACTTTTTTTACCGATAAACTTTCGGAAAAAGAGTCGGCCGGTTTCTGCAATGAATTAAAGCGGATCCTATAAGCGATTACAATTATAAACAAGCCGGTTAATATAGCCAAAATTTTTTCCCACGTAGCCGGAATACCCAAAAAAAGAAATACCATAACCCAAACACCGGATAGTACAATCCATTGACGTTGTGACATAATAATTTAGTTGAAAGTCTATAAAGTCCGTAAAGTCTATAAAGTCAAGGCTACCGACATTCCTTTTTATTGACTTTATGACTTTCCGCTTTATGGACTACATTTTGATTGATAATACGATTGAATAATGATACCATAATATCCGAACAACGAACAAACTCACACTGTTAAAATGAAAGGATGGTTATGAACACCACGACAAACGGTTTCGATACACGGTTGTCGGCTTTCACCAACAAACCGTGTGTAGTTGAGATACTTTTGAAAGACAACCAGATGTCTGACATCGGCATCGGAAAAATATTGCTAAATGAGAATCATTGGTTTACCATTTCTTTCCAGTCTCTGCTCCACCTTGTCAGCAATAAAAATGGCGAGAATGGAGAAAAAAACCGAGATGGATTCAAGGTAAAGGGCATGAGCGAGAACATCATTATGACCTTCCGATTGCTTGATGCAAGATTTCTGGAAGAATGGCAAGAAATTCGCACCGACCAGGGTACTTTATTGGTTTCATCAAAAAAGAACTGGAAAGATGAGACTGAAGCTCTTATAAAGTATCAAAAAAGAATACGGACCCTTTTATAAGCCGTCGCCCACCCAGGTCGACGGCTTTTCACTGAATTTTATAGTATAATCGGCTCATGCAAAAAATTGTCTACGTAACTCGCGATATCGAACGAGCGCTGGGGGCCAATCCATCGGCTACATATTTTGTTGTTTCAAATGACGGCGAATATGCACGAACCATCAGCAAAAAATGGCCGGATTTTGTACTTTTGATTACTTCGGCCACGCCG
>JAGWNR010000050.1 GCA_028871265.1 Patescibacteria group bacterium | reverse complement strand
GATGATCTAATCAAATCCGCGCCGCTGGAAAAAATCATGGTCGAAACCGATTGCCCGTATGTTGCGCCGACGCCATATCGTGGCAAACGCAATGAGCCGGCCTATGTTATCGAAGCGGCGAAAACTGTCGCCAGGATTTGTGGTAAAGATACAGAAGAAGTCAGAAAACAACTACTTGAAAACGCCCGCAATTATGCCAATCTTGTAATGTCAAGGTGACACCTCGCACATTCATTGACAAGGTGACACCTCGTACACCTACCTCGTACATGCCAAGGTCTGGCCTCGGTTTAGGAATTTTTTAATATTTTTTTAATCTTTCTTAATCTCTGTCTGGTATCATAAACGGGCATCATCTTGCGCAAGAGGTGCCCTTGTGATAATCTCATCATACGCTTTTTGATCGTGGTTTGGTCTATAAACGGCCTAATATATTCACGATCAAATCAAATCCAGCTTTGCCTTTTGGCTTTGCAGGATTAGCGGATTTACCAGCTAATACGCATGAGGTTCCCGAGGATAACCCCGAGGGACCCCGCCCAGAGCGGGTTGCCGCATGCTTGAGAAAAACATGAACGAATCCACTTCTTCAGAATCGCTAGGCGATTCAAATGTCTACGAAATCAGTTATATTCTAGTCTCGTCAATACCGCAGGAAAAAGTTGCCGCCGAAGTCAAAGTGCTCGGTGATATACTGACCAAAAATTCGGCTGTCATCATTGCCGATGAGGCGCCAGAGCTCATTCACCTCTCATATGAGATGAAGAAAAGCACCGGCAGCGGATCATATGATCACTATTCGACCGGTTATTTCGGTTGGATCAAATTTTCCGCTTCAGCAGAATCGGTTCAAAATATTGAACGCTTCTTCAAAGCGGTGCCGTCAGTTTTACGCATGCTTCTAATTTCGACCGTTCGCGAAAAAACATATTTAGGCAAACGATCAAAATTGGAAATTAAACCAGAGAGCAAGACTGACAACAAATTCGGCGCTAATGAGGTATCAGAGGCTACAAAATCTGACCAAAACAGCGCTGTACCTAACATGACGTTGGCTGATATGGCCGAAGTAGATAAAAGCATTGATCAGATGGTCAAAGGAGCTTAATAGCGGTACAATAACTACCAAAATTACACCAATACCATGTATTTAAACAAAGCACTTGTATACGGAAATCTTACTCGCGATCCTGAATTGCGTGCCATTCCGTCCGGTTCGAAAGTCGCCACTTTTGCCGTTGCGACAAATCGCACTTGGAAGGATAAAGCCGGCGCACGTCAGGATGCTGTCGATTATCACAACATTGTCGTTTTTGGTCGCCAAGCCGAAACGGTCTCACAGTATCTAAAGAAAGGTTCGGCAGTAATGGTCGAAGGTCGCATGCAAACTCGCAGCTGGGATGCCGACGGCGTTAAAAAATATCGCACCGAAATTGTAGCCGATTATGTTCAGTTTGGTCCACGCGGCTCTACATCTCCTAGTGCCAATACTGCTACTGCGCCAAAGGATGATGCAAATGCCCCTGTTCCTGCCGAAGCCCCAGCCGATGCGATCGAGTATCCAGAGGAAGAGATAAATCCGGATGACATACCGTTCTAATTATAATATCTACTTATAAAAAACCATGAAAAAAGAATGTTACTTTACACAGAACCATATCAAATTTATTGATTACAAAGATACTGATATATTGAAGAAATTTATTAATCCATATGGCAGATTAATGTCCCGTCGACGCACAGGTGTTTCTGCACGATATCAACGCCAACTGGCTACAGCTGTCAAACGCGCCAGATTTATGGGGCTATTGCCGTACGTGGTTCGATAGTCTGAAAGTCAATAAAGTCCTTAATGTCCATAAAGTCAAAGCTGTCACGCATTGATTTTGCAGACTTTAAGGACTTTTGACTTATTTGACCCGTTCTCTATATTCTCCAGTTTCCGTATTGACGCGAATTACTTCGCCTTCGGAAATGAATAGGGGAACTTGGGCCGTGGCACCGGTTTCCAGCGTGACGGTTTTGTTGCCGCCGGTGGCGGTGTCGCCTTTGACATTGGGCGGCGCTTCGGTGACACGTAGATCGACAGTGATGGGGAATTTAAATCCCAATGATTGCTCACCAAACAATAATTGCTCCAATTCTGTGTTTGGTTTCAAATATTTACCGCGCGGACCGACGACTTCGTCTGCTACGCTCCAACGCTTGGACGGATCACTAGGATCAGCGAACCAATACGCTCCGCGATTGTTGTATAGATATTTTGCCGGTCGCGAATCGATTTCGGCCTCTTCGATTTTTTCCGATTGATGAAATGAATATTCTGTCACTTTGCCGCTAATCAGGTTTTTCAGTTTGGTGGCATTGACCGGTTTTCTCTGCTGTTTGCGAAAGACATGCGAAGACAGCACTTCGTATGGTGCGCCATCCATAATGATGTATTTGTGTTCGGTGACTTCGTTATATTCGAGCATTGCCATGGTAAGTAAATGTAAAGTTAAAAGTTAAAAATGCAAAATTTGCAGTCATGGCATTCTAGCTGACTTTCAGATAAAAAGCAAAAAATGCTATTGGGGCAAAAATCAATCTGAAATCTCAACAATACCTTTGGCGGCATCCAATATAAAAGTTTTCTGATATTGGCTGACCATTTTCAAAAACTCCACGCATATCTTTTTTGTACAAAATTAGGATTAGGAATGTAGGCGGCTCCAATCTCAACTATGTAGAATAGTTTATCACCAAATTTTTTCTTGGCCTTCTCTATGGCGGTCAACATATCTGTGTCAATTTTGTATTTTCCGGTTTCAACATCAATAACGGCGTATTGACCAAAAAACTTTGATTCCAAGTCTTTTTTCAATGTTTCTTGGTATAGCTTTCTGCCAAGTCTTGAAGTTTCTTCTATTGTTATGGCTTGAGTAATCATGGTAATGACGGATTTATATGTTTTTATCCACAACCTTCGACCTTTATTTATTTTAATATATTTTATTCCTCACTTGTTCCACTTGAACTACCGCTCGCGCTGGCAACCGATAGGCCACCATCTGCAAGCTCCTTGCGTATTTTGGTCAAAAGCTCCTTGCGAATGTCCTTGTTTTCCTTTAAAAATTGTCTGGTGGCATCATAGCCGCGACCCAGGGACATGTCGCCATATTTGTAGGATGAGCCACTCTTGGAAATCAGGCCCATTTTTTCACCGAGGGCGATAATTTCGCCCTCTTGGCTGATGCCTTCGTTGTACATTAGATCAAATTCGGTCTGGCGAAATGGTGCAGCGACTTTGTTTTTGACCACTTTGACGCGGACACGACCGCCCATGACTTCGTCGCCTTTTTTGATTTGGGCAATGCGACGGATGTCCATACGTACTGATGTGTAAAATTTCAGCGCCTTGCCGCCGGGCGTGGTCTCTGGATTGCCAAACATAACGCCGATCTGCATGCGAATCTGATTGATGAAAATTACGACAGTTTTTGATTTGGCCACGATAGCGGTCAATTTGCGCAGGGCCTGCGACATCAGACGTGCCTGTTTGCCGACGTGGGTGGCGCCCATGTCGCCTTCGATTTCATCGCGTGGGGTCAGTGCCGCCACCGAGTCAATGACAATGACGTCAATTTTACCGGATCGTACCAGTGAATCGACAATTTCCAAGGCTTGTTCGCCGGTGTCTGGCTGGGAAATGAGCAGTTCGTCTGTTTTGACACCGATGCGTTTGGCATAATCAGGATCCATGGCATGTTCGGCATCGATAAAAGCACAGATGCCGCCTTTTTTCTGTGCCTCGGCGATGATGTGCAGGGTGAGAGTGGTTTTACCGGATGATTCAGGTCCAAAAATTTCGATGATGCGGCCGCGCGGCACGCCGCCCACACCCAAAGCTGCGTCCAATCCGATCGAACCGGTCGGGATTGCATCGATGCCGACTTTCGGTTTGTCGCCTAATTTCATAATTGCATCATCGCCAAATTTGCCGCGAATGGCTGAAAGGGCATCGCTAATATCGCCGGCGGGGTCTTCATGACGGCGGTTGTGGACTTCCTTTTCAGTTAAAGTCGATACAGGAACTTCTTTTTCTTTGGTTTTTTTGGGCATTGTTTATGTTTCAGTTAAGTTTATAAAGTTAAAATTAAAATGCAGCCACTCCGGACACAAGAACTTCCTCCAGTCCTCAAAAACTCGCTTCGCGAAATTCGCAGGTCGCCGAGGGCTGGTCCAACAACCATACGCCCTCGGCTCAAGCGATTTCTGCTCGCTCGAACAGTTTGAGGACTGTCGGAAGCTCTGTGTCCTATGTGGCTTTATGACTTTCGACTCGGTACTTTTGACTACATTATACACTACCGGAGTTAAAATCCGTATAAAGAAAAGTTAAAAAATTCCTAAACTGAGGCCAGACCTTGGCATATCCGATGTCATAGGGGATGATGTCCGACATCGTCCCCTATGTCGGACTTAGTAAAACCAATTCCAGCTTTTGCGCCGTATAATGGCCAAATCGATCGGTTGCGGCGATAGTTTCAATATTATAGCCGGGCAATAGCAGGATTGTTTCGGAAAAATTACCTTTGCTGTCCAGGGTTATTGGTCGACCATCCAGTGTGATTATTTGGGCACGCTCGGCGATGCCGGTAATAGTTATGGTTGAAGTAGAAAACGCCGCATAATTTGCCGGCGAAGTTATCAAAATTGTCGGACCGGCAAAATATGGCCGTAGTGTCCAGTAGACAAAAGTGAAAAACGCCACAGCGATAACCGTGATTAATACGACCCAAAATAATTGTTGTGTGTTGCCGCGATGCATAACTAATCTATATTTGTGTTTCGTTCGATGAACTTTCCGGCACTTCTTCCCCGGCTGTGTCACCACTGCTGTAGACTTCACGCGGTTTTGAGCCGTTGGCTGGTCCAATCACACCACGTTCTTCTAGCATATCTATTAATTTAGCGGCGCG
>JAGWNR010000049.1 GCA_028871265.1 Patescibacteria group bacterium | reverse complement strand
ATCGATCGGCATGTTCATCATGATTGCAGCCTATGGATTGGTTCGATTGATAGCGAACAGTATAAACGCGCCGGCACCTTTTTGAAAGTATAAAAGTATTGGGTATAAAGGTATTAAATATAAAAATTATGTAAAGAAAAAGGCGGTCTCGCGAGAGGCCGCCTTTTGCGTTTGGTTTTGACTAACGCCATCTGTGGCGCCTACCGAAACCAAAACGATCGCCGCCGAATGGTCCGCCGCAGTAACCGCCACCTAAAACGATGGGGTAACCACTATAACCATAGTAGCCGGAATTTATTGCGACCGGCACCGGCATTGGCACCGGAATGATGCTTGGCGACGAGTTATCCGCCATCAAGTTTGCCTCGAGCTGGTTTTCCCTGGCTGTTGCTAGGGGAAACGGGTCGTAGCGACTAATGCCACCATTTGGCTGCAGCATCGGATTGAACTGGCCGCTCTGTGCTTGCGGCGTCGGCACAGGCTCCTTGATAATGATCGTGGTGTTGGTCACCGTGATATTAATCGGAGTCGGTGCTACTGCTGGCGCTGCCGGAACCGAGATGTGATTGACACCTGATTCCGTGTGGATGTCACCGGTTTTTACTTTACCATTACCCCAATTCCAAATAAATACGATGGGGTTGGTGGACTGATTGCCGGTGGCACTGGCCGCGATGGTCTGACCACTGTTGCCGATACTCGCAGTTGCTTGTGAAGCAGCTGCATTTGTGCCAGCACTGGCCGTAGCGGCGGCCACGTTATTCGTCGCAACAGCCGACGCGCTAGCTTGAGCAACACCGTTTGTCGCAACAACCGACGCACTGGCTTGAGACGTGCCATTGGTTGATGTAGCGATAGCTTGGGCCACACCGTTGGTGGACGCGGTTTGAGCGACCGGCGGAACCAACGCGGGCGTGCCATGGTGATGGAAGGGCAGTAGACACCAGCCCATCCAGGCAAACCAGACGGCTAAACCCAGCAAGGCCAGGTTCATGACGGTGATTGCCGCCGGCTTGAGCCAAGGTTTGGCACGGCCAAACGCGTTTCCCAAACGGCTCTTGAGCCGACTGCACCAGGCTTTGAATCTAGCCCAACGTGATGCCCAAGATGCCGTGTTGTTTGCGGCACCAGCGGCAGCCGTGTTGGCGTTCGGCAACAGAATCGGGTCGCACCATTCTGTCTGGCCGTTCTGGCCAGTGCACCGGGCAGTGACATAATAGTTTGCTCCGGCTACCGACATGTTAGTTTTTGGTATGATGACATGTGCCAATCCGGTGCTCCTGAGAGGGACCAAACTGTTTGTGTCTTGGCCAAACTTGAATTCAGCCGCGTCATACCCGGTGGGTATGTCAATATTTACGAACACACTGCCATTGGCGAACGTTCCTACGTTGTGGGTCGGTTTCATTTTTTTGCTTTCCTTTGTTGTCAAAGACCATACGCTGGCCTTTTGGTTTCATTTTTACTGGTTTTTCAACCAGCGTTTGTTGTATGTATCATAGCATTATATGCACAAAAAGTCAAGTTTTTGCTCGGCGTGCTTTTACTTTCAAGTCCAATCTGTATTGCTAAACAATGCTCTGAATGTGGTTTTTTCCTGCTCCGCCGAAGTTGATGTTAACTAAACAAAAATTTCCCGCGTATGCAAGTTCGGCACTCGGGATTTTTTCTTGTGTTAAATTGTGCCGGCACTGCGAAGCTCGAACGCTGTGAGAACGTAGCAGTGCGCCCAGTTGGGATCGAACCAACGACCAATCGCTTAAGAGGCGAGTGCTCTACCAGCTGAGCTATGGGCGCGTGTTTTTACAACAAGAAAACTTTACCAAATTTTTGGCCATTTAGCAATTTTGTGCCCGGGGCGGGAATCGAACCCGCATGACTTGCGTCGGCAAATTTTAAGTCTGCTGTGTCTACCAATTTCACCACCCGGGCATAGGATGGGAGGCCACGGCGAGAATCGAACTCGCGTATAGCTCTTTTGCAGAGAGCCGAATTACCACTTTTCTACGTGGCCGAATATAGTCGAAAGTCAAAAGTCTTAAAGTCTATAAAACTGGCTTGCTGTATCATAACATTTTACTTTAAAAACTTTAAGGACTTTGACTTTATGGATTTGAATGACTTATTTCGTCTAATCGTTGACGATTTTTTTCGCCGCGGTCAATGATAAAGGAAAAACGTGGTGCTCGGCGAGTTTTTACTTTATCCATAAAATATAGTCGAAAATCGTTGGCTTTACGGTTGGCGAAATCTAGCGCAGTCTCTTCCTTTTCGTCTGGCAAGACTGAAATCATGATAGATGCCGTCGCTTCGGTTTCGGCCAGTTTGACGCCAGTCACCGTGATGAGGGCGTCGCGGTTTGATTCGCGTGACAAATATTCAGCCGCCGCCACGCGGATATATTCGGCCATACGGTTGTGTTTTTGAGAATTCATTATTTTTTTTCTACAACGTGGAATGCCTCCAGTCGATCACCGACGGCCAGGCTCACTTTGAGATCGGCGATCATGGCGCCAAATTCATAGCCTTCGCGAACCTCATCGGCTTTCTCTTTACTCTGTTGAAGCTCACGTATTTTTCCACGGCCAATTTCGCCGCCGCGACGCATGACCTTGACCTCGCCGCCTTTGGCAATGGCGCCGGTTTCGACTTTGCCGCCGATGATTTGTTTGTCACGATTGCCGCCAAATAGCGCCAGCACCTTGGCCTCACCGAGTTTTTCGTCAATGTATTCTTTGGGTTTGCGCTCCAGGGCGATTGATCGCACATAATCGGTCAATTCATAAATAATGCGAAAAGTTTTGACAGTCAAAGCCGATCGTTCAATGACACCGGCGGCTTGGGTGTCGATCTCTACATTAAAGCCGATAATGAGTGAACTGGCATCGCCCAAGGCAACCTTGGTATCTTTTTCATTAATTTCGCCTAAACCTTCGGAAATAATTGCAATATTTATATTATCAATTTTTATTTTCTCCAGCTCATGATGAATGCCGTCCAGCGAGCCGGCCGAATCAGCCTTGATGATTAGGGGAATAGTTACAGGCTTGATTGGCTCGGCTATAGATTCGGCGGCTGTCGGTTTTACTGATGAATTTTGATTTGCAATTTCAGTAAATTTATTTTTGCTTTTTGCTTTTTGCTTTTTTCTTTCTTCCGCGTATTCTTCCGCTTCTTTTTTTGAAGTAAAAACCGTGAATGTTTCGCCGGCCGCTGGCAGGGCATTCCAACCAACGACACGCGCCGGTCGACCAGGGCCAATCTCAGCCTCTGTTTTTCCGGACCAATTTTCCAGGATTCGAACGGGCGCAAAAGCGCCTCCGGCGGCAATAAACGAACCTTTTTTCAAAGTGCCATTCTTGACAATCAAAGTCTTGGCAATGCCTTTTTTCTTGTCCAAATTGGCCTCGATGATGGAGCCGGTGGCGACTTTGGTTGGATCGGCCGATAAATCGCCCAAATCGGCAATCAATTTTATCATTTCCAAAAGTTCCGGAATGCCGGTGCCGATTGTGGCTGAAATTTCGGCCACGGGTATGTCGCCGCCATAACCTTCTAGATAAACTTCATTTTCGGCCAGAGTTTGTTTGGTCTTCTCGATATTCGCGCCGGGTTTGTCGATTTTGTTAATGGCGACGATAAAAGGAATTTTTGAAGAACGAATACACTGTAGTGCTTCGACGGTTTGCGGTTTGACGCCGTCCTCGGCAGAGACAATCAGAATGGCAATGTCGGCTGCAGCCGCGCCACGTTCGCGAATATCACAAAAAGCGGCGTGACCGGGTGTGTCAATAAAAGTAATGCGACGATCACCGCCATCTCCGCCGACCATAGCTTCATAAGCGCCGATCGATTGGGTGATACCGCCGGCCTCGCCGGCGACGGTGTTGGCTTTGCGGATGTAGTCCAGCAGAGTCGATTTACCGTGGTCAATGTGGCCCATGACGACGACGACCGGCTGGCGTCGGGTCTTTTGGGCCTTATCGGTCGAGGCGGGTTGTTTTTTAGGAGAAGACATAGGGAAATTCAGTGTAGCAGAAAATAGCGCCGTTGACAAATAAAAAATGGGGTGGTAGGATTTTGTTGAAACTTGAACAAGATAAACAAAATTAAATAGAAAGGAGGCTCTATGCCAAAAGCATTATCGATACTTACAACAGCCGAAGATAGTGGCCGCATTCTTCGTTGTGTTGCAGAACGTGTAGATCCGGAAAAGCTTGAGAATTCTGAAACACAAACATTTATAGATGACATGTTTGAAACTTGTCTCAAGGTTGGTCTGGTCGGCTTGGCGGCACCTCAAGTCGGAAAGTCACTGCGAATTATTATAGTGGCTTCTCGACCAGGTGAAGTCTATCCTGATGCGCCATTGGTCGAACCATTTGTCATGATTAACCCTATAATCACCACATACTCGGAATTGACTGAAAACGGTTGGGAAGGATGCGGAAGTGTCAAGAACAGTGACGGCTAATATTTGCGTGGTTTAGTAATGCGGCATTGTCGAATTACTGTTCTTTATGTTGATCGTCACGGACATTTACAAAATGCGGGGTTTAAAGATTTTCCAGCTCGGATAATTCAACATGAAATTGATCACTTGGATGGCATTTTGTTCACTGATCGTGTTATGCCGCCTGACAGTTTGATTCCGCATTCGGAATTCATTAGACGTTTCAAGCCGCAATATTCAGCTTAAGGTTTCTTCACAAGAAGGGTCTCACCAACCCTTCTTTTTATTACATGTAGAAATTAACAAGAATCTTGTTAATTTCTGTAGGTGCCAACAAAGATAGCCACAACTAGCCACTAAATTAAATTTCAGTATTTCAGGTACAATGTCCGGCCTGGTGCTACTTTAATTTATTTTTTGCTTCCTTGATCGCCTCTTTTTCTTCTTCTGATAATTCATATTCCGAAGCATGTTTTTTTATCGGTTTGCCAAAGACACTGACATGATCGCGCGAATAGAGGCTGGAGAT
>JAGWNR010000048.1 GCA_028871265.1 Patescibacteria group bacterium | reverse complement strand
AATATTCTCACGGCTTCATGTAGTAATTCTAATCTCTGCTTTTGTTGCCAGTTTGATCTCTTCTTTCTTCCTTTTCGGATAAGATGTTTAAAACCTTATTGGTTAAAGTAAACTTTTTCATTATTAAAGGCAGGACAGGTGACGTGTCCAATTTTATTATATACAGCTTTCATTTTTTGAATAAAGTCCTTGTGCTTTTGATTCATTCTATAATTATAAAAAATAGTTATTAAGACGGATTAAAAAAATATTAAAGAAATCATAAAATTTTTGTATATTTATCCCTTGATTTATTTTTAATGTACGATATACTCCAAATGACCAACGACCCGGCAAACACCGGCGAGGCCAGAGAAAGAAAGTCGCGCGAAAATTTGAAAAGCGCGTCTAGTAGACTCTCTCGGAAGCGTCCCGATGACGCGCAATCAAGCTAAAAAACAGGGTGGCACCGCGACCAGATCGCCCCTGCGGATTTATTAAATTTTTTAATGAATTCGGAGGGGCGTTTTTGTTTCTCCGATAAAACTATTATGCGAATACATATCAAAGATCTTTCTGCTCTTGCAGGAAAAACTATCGAGATTGCCGGCTTTGTCCATGCTCTGCGCATTCAGAGCAAAGTGTCATTTATTAATGTGCGCGATATAACCGGTATTGTTCAAGTCGTAGTGCTCAAAGATTCACCGGTTTTTGAAAAAGTAAAAAGCTTGTCGCTAGAATCAGTAGTGAAAATTACTGGTTTGGCAAAAGCAGAAAAAAATGCGCCGGGTGGGGTTGAAATCCAGATCGAATCGCTTGAAATATTGTCTGTTGCAAATCCGGAATTACCGATTCCGGTTGTGGTTAAAAGTGGCGAAGAAACCGAAGCACCAACCCGTTTTGATTATCGTTGGATCGATTTGCGCAAGCCGGAAAAGACCAAAATATTTAAAGTCTGGACCGAGCTGGAAAAAGGTTTTCGAAAATACTGGTCGGATAACAATTATATTCAAATTTATACTCCGGCATTTATGTCAACCGCCTCGGAAACAGGTGCTGAAGTTTTTGAGGTCAAGTATTTCGATCGACCGGCGTATTTGGCTCAATCGCCACAGTTTTACAAGCAGATGGCCATGGCCAGTGGTTTTGAAAAGGTTTGCATGGTCGGACCGGTTTTTCGTGCCGAGCAATCTTTTACCACTCGCCATCTGACCGAATTTACAGGTTGGGATTTTGAAATATCATATATTGACTCTCACAACGATGTCATGGATGCCGAAGAGGGTATGATTGTCGCCGGTTTTGAGCAAGTGAGAAAAGTATTCCCGGAATTTAATCTGGAAATTCCGGCACGCCCGTTTCCGCGCATTCCGATCGTTGAGGTCAAGAAAATTCTGAAAGATCGCGGTATTGAATCGGCTGAAGAACACGATCTCTCACCAGAAGAAGAGCGTGCTATTTGTGATTACGTGAAAGAAAAATACGGTCATGATTTTGTCTTTGTAACCGAGTATCACAAATCAAAGAGTGCTTTTTATCATATGCGTCTGGAAGAGGGTAGTGATCGTTCACGCCGCGCAGATCTTCTCTATCGCGGTATCGAAGTGACAACGCTGGCGCAGCGCGAGCATCGCGTTGATATTTTGGAATGGCAGGCCAAGGAAAAGGGCATGAATCTAGAAACGCTCAAGGATTATATAAATTTTTTCCGCTATGGTTGTCCGCCACATGGTGGTGCCGGTATCGGTCCTGGCCGCTTTATTATGAAGATTCTCGATCTGCCGAACGTGCGCGAGGCTACTTATGTACCGAGGGATGTGAAGAGGTTGAATCCGTAATTTACTTTTAAAAGCATAAAATAAACCCGCAAAAGATTGCGGGTTTTTGTCACTGACAATTGTGGTTTTCAATTGTTCACATGTAGGCGACCGGCATTGAGGCAAAGGTCGCGTGCGAACTTTTCGGCCGGTGTAAGGTCATAGGCCGCAATGAGCCAGAGGGTGTCTGGCGTTTTTTTGCTCACACCGACCACAAGCGGATCCTTTTGCGGAATTCCTTTGACTTGCCATGTTTCGTCTGGCGCATCGGCAATGATAAAGATCTGATCGAACCGCGGCTCGCCGAGCGACGGATTCAAGTAGCCCCTGATCTTTTCCCGGACTTCATCCGGCATGACGCCCTCGTAGTGAGCGATTAATCGGAGACTCTCGAAGTTTTTTTCATCACAATATGCAATGAGGCTTGCTTCAAGGTTATTGTTGAGATAGTGCCGCGCCATGAATTCCGGGATTTCCGGCTGTTCAAGCACCAAACGGGTGGGTTTTGTGTTTCCCGGCCGCTGATTTGCCTCCGCGAATCTATTGAGACTGATGATGGTGCTTGGGTGCTCCAAGGAGAATATCGTAAAAGCGGGGAAGCATCCATCGGTTGTTTTCCATGACAAGAACGATGGATCGAGGAAGGGTAGGTCGTAGATCGGATAGAATTCATAGCGTCCGATCTCGCGTTGAAGCACATCCAGCTTTGCTGTGAGCGCCTGATGGATGTCTTTTTCGAGCGGCAACAGGCGGTTGCGCTGCTCGATGATTGCATCCCGCATCGAACAAAGACGGGGGAGGTTTTCACTTAATAGATCTTGCTGAGACAAGACTCTGCGTATGCCAGCGGCGGCAGGAACGAATTCGCCTGGTCGTAGATACCGACCATCTGCAGAGACTCTGCCATAGTTGTCAATGATCGTTTTCATATGCTGTTTTTGCTATTTGGTTTAGTGAGGATCCTGTTCTCACCTTTGAACGGGAATCGCTGCACGTTCTGCTATCAGCATAGCTCCATAGAATTCCTAGGCAAGGCCCCACGGTGCATAAATAAAAGGGGTTATTTGACTTCCAAACCGCTCTTTGCTAGTATGGCAAGTACGTCCAATATACGGCGTAACCAACCGAAAGCATGGTCCCGAGTCCAGGACAGAATGGACGAGGGAAAAGCTCACCGGCGGAATTTTAACGCATTATGGCAAAAACATCAGTCATAGCAAGGTCGAAAAAAACGCCGAAGTTCAAGTCGCGCGTCGTTCGTCGTTGTTTCCGTTGTGGTCGCAAAAACGGCTATATGCGTGATTTTGATCTCTGTCGTATTTGTTTCCGCGAGTTCGCTAACGAAGGCGTCATTCCTGGCGTCCGCAAATCATCATGGTAACAGACCCTATCGCAGATTTTATAACACGCATTTCAAACGCCGCCAAAGCAGGAAAATCTGTCGCGGCGGTGCCTCATTCCAAGGTCAAGGAATCGATCGCTCACATTTTGAAAAAAGCCGGCTATTTTTCATCGGTTGAAAAGAAGGGGACGGGTGTCGCTCAGACTATTGAAGTTGGCTTAATTTATACAAATGGTCAACCACGTATTCATGGCGTTATGCGTGTCTCCAAACCATCGCGTCGTCTGTATCAAAAAGCTCGCGATATTAGACCGTTTCGTCAGGGTTACGGCAACATAATTTATTCTACACCGCGAGGCATTCTGGCTGATTTTGAAGCCAAAAAATTAAAGGTCGGCGGCGAGATTTTATTTAAAATTTGGTAACCATCATGTCGCGTATTGCTAAAAAACCCATTGCCATTCCGCCGAAAACAGAGGCTTCTTTTGCTGCTGGTATTTTATCTATAAAAGGACCTTTGGGTGAACTTAAAAAAACTTTTAAATCAGATATTGATATAAAGGTTGAGAATGGCGCGATCAGTATTGCGCCAGCAAAACCAGATATTGAAAATTTTGCACTATGGGGTTCATATGCTTCTCATATTAAAAACATGCTCTCAGGCGTGAACAAAGCCTATGAGAGAAAACTTATTATCGAAGGCATTGGTTTCAAAGCGGATGTCAAAGGCAAGGATTTAGTTTTGGCTGTTGGGTTTTCCCATCCGGTTTCCCTGATCATTCCAGACGGATTAAAAGTCGTATCAGATAAAACCGGTATCAGTATTTCTGGTATTGATGCTGAAATGGTAGGTCAATTTGCCGCGAAGGTCCGCGCCGTCAAAAAACCGGAACCTTATAAAGGTAAGGGTATACGTTATGCCGATGAAGTTATACGTCGCAAACAAGGCAAGAAAGCAGTATAAATACAATGAATATAAAAAATAAAAAGCAATATAAAATGGAGAGACGGCATAAACGCATCCGCGCCAAAATTGCCGGCACCACCGAGCGTCCACGTCTATCGGTTTTCAAATCTCATAAATATATTTTTGTACAGCTCATTGACGATGAGAAAGGTGTTACGCTTGTGTCGGCTTGGTCCAAAGGCATGAAGGGTAAACCGGCCGAGCGTGCCAGAGCAGTTGGTGCCGAACTTGCAAAAAAAGCCGTGACAGCTAAAATCAGCCAGGTAGTCTTTGATCGCGGTGGTTATCTGTATGCTGGCCATATAAAGGAGGTTGCAGACGGTGCACGTGATGGGGGACTAAAATTCTAAATTTTATGAACGAAGAAAACAAACAACAAAATACAAACGCAACGCCGGTATCTCAGGATACAATTTCGAATACTCCGGTAAATGTGGCGGTGTCATCTGATAAGCCAAAAGGTTCAGATAGTCGTCAACCTCACGGAAGAAGTGGGGGGCGTGATTCACGTCCGCGTCGCGGTGGCTCTAGACCGAATATTGAACGTGTCAAGCCTGAATTTGATACAAAAATGATTGACATTCGCCGCGTGACTCGTGTTGCCGCAGGTGGACGCAGATTTACTTTTTCTGTGGCGGTTATTTCTGGCGATCACAAGGGCAGGGTGGGTGTTGGACTGGGCAAGGCCATCGACACTACCTTGGCTATTGATAAGGCCACACGTAATGCCAAGAAAAACATGATCAAAATATCATTGACTCCTACAGCGTCAATCCCTCACATGGTATACGCCAAATACTCTTCGGCCAGAGTTGAAATGATGCCGGTCAAAGGCCGTGGTTTGGTTGCTGGTTCCGCAATCCGTAATGTTTTGGTTCTTGCCGGAGTAAAAGATGTCGTAGCAAAATTGCGTTCACCTTCAAAAAACAAACTGAACATT
>JAGWNR010000047.1 GCA_028871265.1 Patescibacteria group bacterium | reverse complement strand
TTTGATACTGTCGCCGGTCTGTAGTCGTATAGCTTTAAAATCGTCGATTTCATCATCGATCGGACCGTTTGTTCCAGGCTTTCTGGTTTGTAAAAGCAAAATTGCTTCACCTAAAACGACCGTGTATGTTTCGATGAAATCAATTATGTGATAATGGCCATAGGTTTTTATATATTCACCGTTGGCGGTGCCGTGTTCGATCACGGTGATGTTTCCTTCGCTTTCACCGCCACGGATCATGTAATAAAAAACAGCCGGATTTTTGGCGGATGAATCCATGAGAACATCACGCATTTTTTCAATAGCTCTAAAGGATAGTGCTGGAGGCATGCGCATATTATAACTTTTATTTGCCAGTGTTAAAAGTGGCTCAAAAGTATATATGGTAATATTTTGCCAACTTGAAACGTTTTAATTGTTGAAAGTGCACCTATCAATTAGGTGAGCACGTAATCTATTTGTAAGATTGATAGTATACTAGTAAACTATTACTACAGCATTTATGAACAAAAGGCTCAACCTCCACATTATTATATTTGCCGGTGCCTCTATATCGCTCGCGGCGGTGGCGTTTTCAGTGCATGATAGGACCTATTTGCCACGAGATCATAGTTACCAAGCATCTGCAATATCATCCGACAGCACTATTTCTCCTCAGACAAATGTGGCGAACACGTTGTCGTTGATTGCTTGGTCAACTAATGCCATAACCAGTTATTCACTGAATAGAAATGACACAAAGACTCCTCGCGTTGACCTGTCATTTGGTGATTCTTTTGTTACGCAGGATAAAGTAGTCGCTTTTGTTAGAAATGAGCCATTTTTAGCTGATCCGCGAATGATTTTTGATGCACCACTCTCTCATGCGGCGAACGGTCCGCCTCTGGTCTAGACCCAAGGGCGTGGATTGGTTCCTCCGTTGCTCTTTTGTCCGGAACTTTGATCACAAGTCTCTGGACATTTTGGCGGCACCTCTGTGACGTCAGAACCTGGTTGCGGTGTGTTTCTGCACGTAATCGTATCTCAATAGTTTGGTAAAGCTCGCTTTAGTTTAGATCATCTTGTGATTGACGGGATGATCGATACAGCGGGCTTTTCCATTTTCTGCTACAATGGTCGCATGACAAAAATAGTACAGGAAGCCGCGCCAAAAATTTTAGCGGCGATACAGAAAGCCAATAATATTCTGTTGCATTGTCATCCGTCGCCTGATCCGGATTCGGTTGGGTCGGCTTTGGCGATGAAGTTTGCCTTGGAGCAGATGGGCAAACGCGCGACGGTGATTGGCGGTGATTCGCCTATACCGGACGGCTTTGCCGGATTTCCAGGAGTAAATGCAATTATACCGAAAAAGTTTTCAGAAATTGATTTGAGCGAGTTTGATTTATTTATAATTCAAGACGCCGCAAACGTTGAGCAAATCACCAGGTATGCCGCTTTGACTATTCCACTCTCAATTCCTACTGTTATTATTGACCACCATCGTACGAATCCCGGCTACGGCAGCGTCAATTTGGTTTGTCCGGATTATCCGGCAACGGCACAGTTATTGTTTGATCTTTTCAAACTATGGAATTTCAAATTGACCCATGAAATTGCCGCAAATCTATTCGTCGGTATTTACGCTGATACCGGTGGATTTAAATATACCGGTACGAACCCTAACACTTTTTTGGCTGCGGCAGAATTGTCCAAAGCGGCATCTGACTTTACAAAAATTATTTCTGAAATGGAAAATAGCGCAACACCAGATGATATAGCTTTCCAAGGTGTCGCTTTGGATCACGTGCGTCAAGTTTGTGACGGAAAAATTGGTTTGTCTGTGGTTTCTTGTGAGGAATTTAAATCGCGAGGTATTGAGCCACGTTTTGTGCGTGCCGGCAACATTTCTTCGATTTTGAAATCGGTGAAAAAATGGCCTGTTGTTGGAGCTGTGCTAGAGGCTGAACCGGAAAAAATAAGAGTTAGTTTTCGCAGTAAAGACGGTGATTTATCTGATGTGTCTGTTTTAACTTCGAAATTAGGCGGCGGTGGTCACAAAGCGGCGGCTGGGGCGCTCCTCACTATGCCACTTCCGGAAGCGGTTGAAAAGATTGTGTCAACGGCCAAGGAAATATATAATTTGTAAATTATTAGTATAAATATACCAATATACAAATTATACAAATACAACGAATGACAACTAATAATGCTTTGTGATTTGTGTCTATTTTAAGTATTTTTCAGTTGTTTGTGTTATTTATATATTTGTAGATTGATTAGTTATTTTCAACTAAAAAATTATGAAAGGAGAATCAACCATTGCTATTATTTCCGGTGTCATCATTGTTCTCATTCTGGTCGGTATTGTCTGGTGGAGCGGTTCAAACCAAGGCTCGGTGGCGACTGGCTCGGCTGAAAATGTTTTGAACACTGCCGCCGTCGCGGATTCGAACGCTACTGACACATCATCATTATCAAATTCAGGATTAACGGCGACCGCTTCGAGCGCTTCCTCGACTGTGGCCGTCAAAAACTTTATGCATACAGTTACCATCCAAACCAACAAGGGCACCATTGTTTTCGAAACCTACGATGCCGACGCACCGAATACTGTCAAGAATTTTATCACTTTGGCCGAGAAAGGTTTTTATAACAGCCTCATTTTTCATCGTGTTATCGAAGGCTTCATGATCCAAGGCGGCGACCCGACCGGCACTGGCCGTGGTGGTCCTGGCTATCAGTTTGCCGATGAGCTGGATTCTTCGACACCTTCATATCAGGCTGGCTATGTTCGTGGCACAGTCGCGATGGCCAATTCAGGTCCAAATACTAATGGTTCGCAATTCTTTATCATGCAAAAAGATACCCCTTTGCCACACGCTTATAGCATTTTTGGCAAGGTCATTTCCGGTATGGATGTCGTTGATGCGATTGCCGCGGTTAAAACTGATTCAAACGACAAGCCGATTACTCCAGTTGTTATGGAAAAGGTTACGGTTGCGGATGTGCAGTAGACTACTTGTCATAAGCCCGGATAAACTCTCGCGCCGGCTGGCTTAATTTCTCCAAACGTTTGATGAAAAATGATGGGTCCAGGAATATCGCATTTTCGCGAGCCGATTTTGCAGCAATTTCGGCATGATACAGTAATTTTTTACATGTTCGGCACATTGACTGCAAGAGTAGAGTAGCTTGTTTGTCGGCTTCATAGTTTTTTTCAAAGAGGCAGGCGGTCACCGATGTCTCATGACCGGCGGCATAATCATCAGCCCAATCATGCAGATCATCAGCCAGCTGTCTGGCGGCGATCAGATGGCGCATCATGTATAACGCTTGGCGTACGGCTGTGGATTGCATATCGTGACCGGCAATCATAATCGGCGAAATTACGCCTAGCGCGTGTCCAATCGATTTGTCGGCAAAGACCAGCGATGAAAACGGCGCCGCATTGATCTCTTCAAAATAATTTGCCGTATCCATGCGAGTGAGCATTTTTTCAACCATTGATTTACCCAAATCTTTAAAAATTTCCTCATAACTCAACACTGTTAGTCGATGCAAGGCGATACCAATGGCCAAATTATCTCTTTGGCCGTCGGCAACCTGGTCTAGAAAATAGTATGCCGACCAGCCCAGACATTGTGCCGTGCCAATTTCTACAGAGGCGGCGTCATTTATTTGACCAAGCGCCGTAAAAACATGAAATGGCAAAAGGGCAATTTCATCGCGATATGATCCAAAACAAATTGTTTCGACCACTTTAAAAATTTCCCGAACCATTGAGGTGGGAAAATTGCACAGTTTTGCTTGGAGGTGATTGCGTACAAGCTCTATACGATATGTATCGGTTGTTTGATCAATATTCATTTGTGCTGAGGCTTAATGTTGCGGTATGCGTATGGTTATGGTTGTGCCATTGTCGGGTTTGCCGTCAAGTGAGATGTCTCCGCCGATTTTATTCAGCATTCTTTTTAAACTGGCTAAACCAATACCTGTACCTTTGCCTTTTTCTTTGGTGGTAAAGAATGGTTCGAATATATGTGTCATGTATTCTGGACGTATACCGCAACCATGGTCGCGTACGGTAATTATAAATTCGTTATTGCAATGATTTGTAGATATTTCGATTAATTTTCTCGTTCGATCAGTGATTCCTTCGTAGGCATCAATGGCGTTCGACAAGACGTTTAGTAGAATACGATTCAGCTGTACCGCGTCTATTGGAATCATGCCAATATCATGTTCAGGTGTTCGCAATAATACGCCAGTTTCTCGCAGACGAAATGATAATAGACTAATGACATGATCAAGTTCTTCGTTGAATGACGATTGGTGTACATTATTTCCCGAGCCAATGGCCGAGCGGATACTGGATAGATATCCGGCGAACCGTTTGCCGGCTTTTGAAACTTGTTCGATTGAATCACGAACGTCGCGAATTTTACGCTCCGGAATATTTTCCATACGTTCAATCTGTAGTGCCATTGCCGACAGCGGCGATAGTAAATCGTGAAATAGCCCCTGAGAGAGTTGACCAAATTCAGTAATGTGTGCGATGTCCGCCAAACGTTCCTCCTGAGTTTTGGCTAATTGACGTGTTCGCTCAGCTACTTTTACTTCTAACAGATCTCGTTCTTTCTGGAGCATCTGTTCCGATAGCAGTGCGCGATCCAGCGATCGATCCATGTGGTGCCGCGAAATCCATGACAGAGCAAACATGAAACCGATAATGCAAAAATAGGGAATCACGTCGGTCAAAACAATGGATTCATTTCGCCAAGTAGTAATTTCAGGCGTATTCATTTCGTGGAAAGCCAGATAGGAGAGTGACATAAAGCAGATCACCATTATGACCAATCCCTTCTTCATGCCCAAAAGTAAATTTGCCATCACAGTAACCAAGGTGAATAAGAGTAGTGTTTCAGGCAGTCTAGCGCCCCAAGAATAACCGCAATAGAATGAACCAACAAAATATGCCCCGATTGTACAGTATGCGGCAAACCATAGGTGTCCTTGCTTGAAAGTTATGTAAACGCAAACGAAAAACAAAACAATAAGTCCGAAGCTCACAATACCCATACCGCCATAGTTTGGTGTGGACAGTCGATTGTATATGATAGTACTGTACAGAAATACAAACAGACCAATAGATGCAATTAAAACAATATTTAGAATTGCAGTGGCACGATGTATTTCATCCTGGGTTTGCTGCGATTCTCTCAGC
>JAGWNR010000046.1 GCA_028871265.1 Patescibacteria group bacterium | reverse complement strand
ATTTGCGCAATAATCTGCTATTATGATGGTATTGTTATTTAATCAATAATAAACAATATCCATGCTCACAATAATTTTGCTCACTATTGCCGGTTCTATTATTGCCGCAGTTGTTGGTACGCTCTGGTATTCCAACAAAACGCCGATGGGTAGGGCACACATGCGCTATCTGGGTTTCGACAAGCTTACCGACCAGGAAAAGAAGCAGAAAATGGAAGCGGGCAAATCAATGATGCCGAAAATGTACGCTTTGCAGTTTGTACTGTCATTACTCATGTCGTTTGCCGTGGTCTTTGTCATTTTTGAAAGTATCCACAACGGCCTGCCGTTTTCGGTGGCTGTAGCTTTTCCGATTTTTACTTGGCTGTGTTATGTGGTTTCGGTGGTCGGTACGAACGTGCTCTGGAGTAATTGCGATCGCGCTCTGGCCTGGAAAAAGTTTTTCTCCGACATTTTCTACTATCTCGTCGTCATTTTGTTGATTTCGCTACTCTCGGGATTATTTGCGTAAAGTTTGGTTGTGAAAATTAAAAAAAGCCGCTCGGTGTGCGGGCGGCTTTTGTGATCAATGACCGTTAGACCGTCGGATAATTTCCGTTCCAACAGGCCAGACAATGTCCCTGACCCAGGACCTCCATGAAACCCTCCATGGACAGATAGCCCAACGAATCCAGATCAAGTTTCTTCCTGATCTCATCCTGGGTATTATTTGCAGCGATGAGCTTTGATTGATCGGGGAAGTCAATGCCGTAGTAGCACGGGTGTATGTGCGGCGGACAACTGACCAGCACGTGCACTTCGTGTGCACCGGCTTCTCTGACTTTTTTAATCCGCGATTTGCAGGTGGTGCCGCGGACGATAGAATCGTCAATGATTATCACTCGTTTGCCTCTGACTAGTTCGGGTATGAGGTTCAGCTTGAACTCCGCCGTTCGGTCACGCTCGGACTGATTCGGCTGGATAAAGCTGCGGTGCTCATAATGATTGCGCACGAAAGCCTCGACCAGCTGGATGCCGCTGGCTTTTGCATAACCAAGCGCGGCGTATTTGCCGCCGTCCAATATCGGCACGACGATGTCGCCCTGAATCGGGTATTCCTTGGCCAGCCGCTCACCAAAAGCGAAACGTATGCCATAGACACTCTGGCCGTCGATTTTGCTGTCGGGACGGTCAAAGTATACCTTTTCAAAAGCACACAATGTCCTTTGCGGCAGATTTGCGACTCTCTGTGTATGGACATTATTGCTCTCGAATATGACAATCTCGCCGGGTTCCACTTCACGTTCAAAGCGAGCCCCAATTATATCGAACGCACATGTTTCGCTGGCTATGACCGGATTTCCATCCAATGTGCCTAGCGAGAGCGGCCTAAAGCCGTGCGGATCACGCACAGCGATGAGAGCGGTTTCTGTCATGATGACCAGAGAATACGCACCCTCTACCTTGCTCATCATGTCCAGTATTGCCTGGTCCAGTGGTTTGTCCGATTGTGCGAGCAACGCGAGCATTATCTCGCTGTCCGTGGTGGTTTGAAAGGCTACACCGTGGTTTTCCAATTCTGTCCGCAGAGCCTTTGTGTTGGTCAGATTGCCGTTGTGAGCCAGAGCGATCCCTCCGCGCTTGCACTGGACAGAGAGCGGTTGAGCATTTTTCAGCTCCGATTTACCGGTGGTGGCGTATCTGTTGTGACCGATGGCGGTTTGGCCTTCCAAGCCGCTTAAAATACGGTTGTCAAATATTCGGAGCACCAGACCCATGCCTTTGTGCTCGAAAAATTTGTCGCCGTTGGTGCTCGCAATCCCGGCGCTTTCCTGGCCGCGATGTTGAATGGCATGCAATCCATAAGCGGCATATTCTGCCGCTCTGGGCATGTCCTTGATTCCAAATATACCGCAGTAGTGTTTGGGATATGTTTTCATAATATTTCAAGTGTGAAAGTGCTCTGACCTCACTATAGTCTCATCTCAAGGCAAATGCAACCAAACGCGGCAATGTCGAACTACGCGCTGATGTGAGCAAAGACACATTATGGGCGACGCAGGCGCAGATTGCACAATTATTTGAAGTTAATTCTCAGGCCGTAACAAAGCACTTAAAGAATATTTATAAAGAAGGCGAATTGAGGAGGACTTCAACTTGTTCCAAAATGGAACAAGTTCGAATCGAAGGGGGAAGGACTATAAAGCGAAACATTGAATATTTCAATCTCGACGCCATAATAGCTGTCGGATATAGAGTCAATTCCAAAAAAGCGACAAAATTTTGCATCTGGGCTACCGGCGTTTTGCGCAATTATCTAATAAACGGTTTTGCCCTCGACAAGAAGAATCTCACTGTTTCGACCGACAAAGTTGAGAATCTACATGAAGCCATCGAATTTATTGAATCAACCGCGAAAGGCGGACCATTGAAGGCCAGCGTGACGGTGAGGTTGAAAAGAGATTTGATGAAATAAATAAAAAATTTTTAAAATGAAAAACCCGCCTACGATTTCGACGTAGTGCGGGTCGTGACATTTAACCAAGTCTATCTCGATCAAAAGAAGGCGAACACCATTCCGTATTTACCCGCTTTTGCCTGGCTATACCAACTAATCGGATACGGATGGTCCTTGTCGTGACCGGAGCAAGGGTCGTCTTTAAGGACCATGCCGCCCAACCCGTTGGACATTCCGCGGCTCATCAAGGCAGGGTGCGATTTCTCGAACCTGGTCTGCAATGAACGCGGATGAAGGCCAACGTAAGTGTGAGGGATCGTCTTGGGCAGGTTGAATTGCCAAGTCGCAACACGCTTCTGGTCTTCGCGGCTGAATATCTTGAGGACTTCAGACTGTTCCATTTCGAAGATGTATACGAACGGGATGTTCGGCACATATTCGACGTGGTCGTTCCACTGGTGTTGCGATAATTGTCCGGTTTTACCCTTCGAAAGATCGTAACCCGCGAAGCTGCCAATGACTTGCTCTTTGAAAGCCTCAAGTAACTCAAGGCCTTCATATTTATCACGATGCTTGCGAGCAAGAGCTTCCAAGGTCGGGAATTGCTCGTAGAGCCGCTTGGTCAACGGATTCGGCTTTGAGACCTTGCCGTAGGGAGCTTCGCTGCGATCGCGGCCATCCTTCCAATCCAGGTAGTCTCTGAGAGACATCCAGTGATCTTCAAGAAGCCATCGGAGCAGGGCAACCGTCCGTTCCGGTTCAAGCATCAGCACCGTTATTGGGCGCGTCTGCTTGATAGGGACCGTTTCGCCGGGTAGGAGATGGCGATCGCTTTCGAGCGCACTGTATAGCTCCTTGTAGGCGACATCGAGTCCGTCACGTTGGAATTGTGCGAGCAGATTCGTCATCACTCGCGCCTTGCCGAAGAAGTCGTCCCATTCGCCGAGAACTGCTGTCGGCGACGGATTCTTCCCGATAATTTCCCCGACGATCCCGGTGACGCGGTGTCCAAGCTGTCCGCGGCATGTCGCAAAGGCTTGATTGCCGGCGAGCTTTTCGCGGAGGATTTGGATTTGTTTTTCTGTGTTAACTTTCTTTTTACCTTCAGGCACTTGCTTCATAATATTTTCCTTTCATGGTTGAAGCTCTCTGAAGCAGCATCCTCTGGGGGATACCACCATTCGTTGATAGCCGTTTCTCCTGGGAGATAGACTAGGATTTCAATGTTCGGTCGTGCACACGCATAACCGTAATCCGCTCTCAAGTATATCACACTACGCAATAAAAAGCAAGTCCTGTCCACTATCTTGTCGTGGCTCAAGAAAGCCGCGAAAATAGAGCAAAATTGCCGTGCTAGGTGGCGGTTTGTCTTTTGGGCGGTTTTTGCAATATAACCAATTGGTTATAATCGGGTCATTTCCACCATTTGACCCGATTAGGTATGCGGCTAGATGCAGGTCAAACGGCCACTTTGCCTTGTGAGTTGCCTGGTTTTTACTTTAAATATTTTAAACTATATAAACCCAACCTCTTCAATTTCTTTTTTGACGCCGTGGAGAACGATACTCTCGATGCGATCGGCGGCGTCGCGTGAGGCATTGACAAAACCGGAGGCCGCGGCGTGGGCCAGCCGGCCAGAATTGATCCAGTCCGGCAACCATTCATGCGCATAGCGCGGATCGTACTGACTGATGCCCGCACCCATCATGAGCAGCCAGTCGCGGTTGCAGTCTTCCTGCGCACCCAGAGGCGGCGTCATGATAATCGGCACACCCAGTCCGACATAGAATGACAGCTCGCTGGGTTTGGTCCAGAGAATATCCGTTTCGGCCAAAAGCTCGTTGAATTTTTGAAAATAACGGTATTTGTCGCGGTCAAACAGAATTTTCAAGTCTTTATCTAGCAGTTTGCCTAGCTGCAGCCGGTGAACTTCACGTTCAAAGATTTTTTTGATTCGTTTGGACGATCCGGCTACCAGAATGAGTCTGATCGAGCCGTCGCGGATTTGCTTTTCCAGAGAATGTAACAGATGAAGACCGATTTCAGTTTGCGCGCCGGCACCGCCAACCGCAAAGGCGATGGTGACTCGTGAGTGCGATGATGGGGTAGAGTGGTCTTGGCCGATATAGAGAGACAGCAGACCGCGATATCGTTTGGCGTATGAGTGATGAGGGTCCAGTCGAGAAAGTCTTTTGGCCAAAATCGTGCCGGTTTCGTCATAAGCAGTTTTTTTCTCCGACGAAATTTCTGGCACCGGAAAGCCGGTCAAAAAAATATTTTCCGGCGGCACACCGTAACTCTTCAAACGTTCGTGTACGCGAAATGTCGGCGCCAAATATTTGATGCGACTTTTGGCGGGATTGACTGGTACCCAAGCGCGAGCGATGTCTGTGTCGGTGCAGAGACAGTAGATTTCGCCGACGTATTGATGCACTTCGGCCATGAAAGCGCAGAGCGGAAATGAAACGATTAGCGGTCGCGGATTTTTGTTGAGCTCGCCGATTAAATGTTTGCCAAAGCCGAGTCGGATAAAAAAATAAGCGAACAAAATGGCGCCGTTTGGTCGATGCAGATCACGACGCGGATAAAACGACGGGATTGTCTCTACAATGTTTAAAATGTGGAAAAGTCTTTTGCCCAGGATGGGGAAGCCGTGCATCCTGGAAAGCGTCTCGTAAATTTTGCGTGTGCCGAGCCACAGTAATTTGTCGATTGTAGGAATGTCCGGATAGGCGTTTGCTGAAATTATGTTTTGCTGTGTCGCGCGCCAGTTTTCCGGCAGAGTGGCAATTTTTTCAAGTGGGAAAACGGCTCGCTGATGGCCGTAGCCCATATCGACCGTGACAATATATGCCTTGTCGTTCATGATTTTGATTGCTTGAAATCGACAATTTCGGCTGGTGGCACCGATTTGTAGGCCGGATTTTTCACCAATTTTGGCTGGCCATTTTCCGAAACAACATAATAGGCCATGCCGCGCATTTTCTGGATTACTTTATAATCGGCGTGTTGTGGCGCACCGGAAATTTCACCGGTGGTAAAGGGACTGCCGTCATTGGTCACTAACCAAGTTTTGCCGACGTTGACTAGTGCGTGACCACAAAGAGGCGGAATTTTGATACTGTCGCCGGTCTGTAGT
>JAGWNR010000045.1 GCA_028871265.1 Patescibacteria group bacterium | reverse complement strand
GATTTGGCGATATAAACGTCGATTTTGGCAGAGAATCATTGATTTCAGTCATAAAGGCTGCCCAAACTGGCGTAATAATGAGAGCGGATATCGCATCTTTCATTGGAGAGTTGTTATTATTACCGGCCCAAAAACCCACAGCAATGTCTGGAGTATAGCCCATAGTCCAAACATCCCTGTAGTCGTTAGTTGTTCCTGTTTTGACGGCAATTTGGCGGTTTAACGGTGCGGTAAGAGATTGAATACTGGACATTCTGTTTTTAGTATCAGAAAGTATTTGATTTATTTCCCTGGCTGGTTGGGCGGGTATGACCTGAACAGGATTAAGTGAGGCTTGGTATAAAACATTACCCTGGTTATCATCCACCTCTAGAATTGATCGGTATGGATTTCTCACGCCGTCATTTGCAAACACACTATACGCGCTGGTCAAATCTAGTAAAGACACTTCGCCACCACCCAAAACAAGACTGAGGCCGTATCTGTTTGGGTCTGTGAGACTGGTGATGCCCATCGCTTGAGCGGTTTTAATTGAATCTGGTATACCGGCCATATATAGCATCTGTACCGCCGGAATATTACGAGATTGTGGCAAGGCATATCTGGCAGTCATTGGACCTTCGTATTGATTGTCGTATTCAACCGGTGAATAGCAAATCTTTGTCGAAGACGCGTTCGGATTTTTGGTTGTGCCGTCCGGATTACAATTGGGTGAAAATTGAGTCGGTACATCCCATAATTCGGTGTCCGGAGTAAAACCTTTCTGAAAAGCGGTAGCATAAACAAAAGGTTTAAAGGTTGAACCGGGCTGACGTTGGGCTATGGCAACATTAAAACTACCATCAATTTTCTGATTAAAATAATCACGTGAACCCACCATGGCCAAAATATCGCCGGTTTTTGGATTGATTGCCACCATAGCGGTGTTGCTGGCGTTAAAATTTGAACTCATGTCTGGGCCAAATTTGGTTATAACATCCTCTGCTTTTGATTGAATATTATAGTCCAGCGATGTTATGACTTTTAGACCACCATTTTCAACCATATCCTCGCCGTATGTATTTATTAACCTGTTGATGACATACATTACAAAATGAGGCGCTTTTATACCCTGAATATTACGCGTCAGAAACACAACGTTTTCAGCCATGGCCTGGTTATATTGACTCTGTGTTATAAAGCCATATTCTCTCATTTTTGACAGAACCAAATGTTGTCGATTGTCTAGTGCGGCTTTGTTTGGTCCGTAAGGAGAATAATATGTCGGAGCTTGTAAAACTGCCGCCAAATATGCGGATTCGGCGATATCGGTCGAAGAGGCCGAAACACCGAAAAAGGTTTCACTGGCTTCCTCAACTCCATACATGTTTCCGCCATACGGAGCCTCGTTTAAATATGTTTCCAAAATCTGATTTTTGGTCATGACACGCTCCAATTTTTCGGCCAAAATTGCCTCCTCAATTTTACGTGTGAGCGTTTGGGTGTTTGTAAGAATGGCATTTTTAATTACTTGTTGAGTAATGGTCGAAGCGCCTTCCCTGACGCCACCGTGGGTAATATCAGCGATCAGGGCGCGTAGAATCGCCTTGAAATCAATGCCGCCGTGTTGATAAAAATTGGCGTCTTCTATGGCCAAGGTGGCTTTTTGAATATTAGGAGAAATGGCTGAAAGGGGGACAATGGTGCGTTTTGATCCGGCGTTTAAGTCATAAAGCAAAACAGTACCGGTGCGATCGTAAATTTTGGTCGATTGGGAAATTTGACGGGTGTCAAAAGATGACAAATCGGGAATTTTTAGAGTGGAAATCCAAACCACAACAATACCGACAATAATTAAAAATATAGAAGCGCCGATTAAACAAACAGCTTTAATGTGTTTTTTGAAACGACGGAGCAGGCGGTGCCATTTAGATACATGTTTACGGATGTGCGACATTGCGTAATTATAGCATAATAACTCCTTACATCTCATTTTCTCATCCCTCGGAATTTGCTCATAGTATACGGGTATTTTCGCAAAACCCTCCCTACAAGGCTTCAGTCGGGCTTTGGAAAATACAGCCGTATACTATTTCGCAAAGGGTCCTCGGTCTTCGAAAAAGAGATGTAAGGAGTTATATAATATATTCTGTGGCACATTCTCGTCTTTCCACAGCTCTTGTGCTAATATTTTAACATGGCTTTATTTACTAAAAAAACGACCATTTCGACGGATGAGAAGGTGATTGAAGAAGTTCTTACCAGAAGTGTAAGCGCTATTTATCCTTCGAAGGATATTTTTAAAAAGGCTCTGATGAGTGGCAGGCGCCTACGTTTTTATATAGGGGCCGATGCCACTGGAAGCCAACTACACATAGGTCATGCCACAAACTTCATGTTGTTAGAAAAACTACGCAAGCTGGGGCATGAGATTATTTTTTTGTTTGGTGATTTTACCGCCATGATTGGTGACCCAACGGATAAAAATGCCACCAGGGTCCAGCTTTCTAGAGAGCAGGTGGTTGAAAATATTAAGGACTGGAAAGAACAAATAGGTAGAATTATCGACTTTAAAAATAAATCCAACCCAGTCAGATTTGAAAAAAACAGTGCTTGGCTGGCGAAACTTAACTTTACAGACCTGATTAAACTAGCATCGCATTTTACTGTTCAGCAAATGATTGAGCGAGATATGTTTGAAAAGAGACTTAAAGATAACAAACCAATATATGTGCACGAGTTTTTCTATCCTCTTATGCAAGGTTACGATAGTGTGGCTATGGATGTAGATGCTGAGGTTGGTGGCAATGATCAAACCTTTAACATGCTTGCTGGCAGAACCTTGCAAAAAATCTATAATTCAAAAGAGAAATTTGTAATCACTACCACCCTTCTTGAGAATCCGAAAACCGGTAAAAAGCTCATGAGTAAGAGTGAGGGTGATTATATTGCATTAAATGATTCTGCCGCAGAAATG
The DNA here is from genome assembly GCA_028871265.1 of Patescibacteria group bacterium. Taxonomy (GTDB): domain Bacteria; phylum Patescibacteriota; class Minisyncoccia; order Phycocordibacterales; family PALSA-1337; genus JAGWNR01. Next base: position 2,715 of record JAGWNR010000045.1, on the reverse strand, counting down.
TTTGGTAAAACAATGGCACTGCCAGACGAAGCGATCCTCTCTGTTTTTACTGATTGCACATATGTGTCTATGACAGAAATTGAGCAAATAAAAGCAGAACTTGCGGCCGGCAAAAACCCAAAAGATGTTAAAATTCGCTTGGCAAAAGAAATTGTTGCTCTGTATCACGGTCCAGTCGCTGCCAAAGAAGCGGCCGAAAATTTTGAAAAGATTTTTTCCGGTGGTGCTATCCCGACCGATGCGCCAAAAGTAACTGTTTCGGCCGGAGAAAAATTGGTTGATGTGCTGGTTCGTGAAAAAATAATTGATTCAAAGAGCGATTTTCGCCGGCTGATCGATGGCAGGGCAATCTCATATGTCGGCGGTGAAGATATTTCCGATTATAATTTCAAACTGGAAAAGTCTGGCACAATCAGAATTGGTAAAAAAAGATTCGTTACAATAGAACTAAAGTAGTAAATAAAAAATCTAGCCAGTCACTAGATTTTTTAAACTTTTCACTAAAAATTATTCTACTGCTCCCATTTATCACCAAATGGATCAACTTCATCTTCATCCAAATCGTTCTCATCATCAGTTTCATCCTCATCCTCTTCGGGTATTGGTTTTATTTCAAAGTCCTTTTCCTCGATCGGTTCTTCCGTGTTAATAGAAATATTTTGTTTTTTTTCTGTTTTTTTGGCCATATTTTTATGGATTTTAATATAGTTCCGGAACGACTCTGGTTCCGAATGGGTATTTTTTAACAAATTGCCGGCCAGGCCACAAGGGGTAGTTGTGGAAAACTATACTATGTCCGACTTAGTGGTACCTGGCGGCGTGGGTCAAGGCCACGGCTATGGCGTCATATTCGTCATCCAAGCGCTTCCTGGAGTCAATCTTTACCAAAAGACCAACCATCTTGATTATTTGTGTTTTGTCGCCTTTGCCATCGCTGGTAATGGCCGCCTTGATTTCCGGTGGGGAATATTCAAATATTGGAACACCTCTCTGTGCGGCGGCGACCGCAATCACGCCACGCGCTTCGGCTACACGCATGCCGGTCTTTTGGTTTTTGGTGATAAACAAAGTCTCAATGGCCAGCGTGTTCGGTTGGAATTTATCCAAAATTTTCAAGGTCCGATTTTGTATGGCAACCAACCGTTCATAAAAGCCAGTTTTTGAATCAGTGGTAAAACATTCCGAATGCAGCAGGGTATTTTTGGAACCGTCCTTTTCTATGACGGCAATGCCGATGCGATCGTAGCCAGGATCGATGCCAAGGATTTTCATAATTCAAAGTTTACAATGAAAAGTGCAATTTGTGTACGAGGTGTCACCTCGTACATTTCGCCTTCTATGCAGATGTCGTTTTCTCCGGCTGATTTTGCTGGTTGATTGGTAAATAAAAAACAGGCTACCTTGCGATAGCCTGTAGAAACTTCAGATGACGTTTCAGATCGCCACTCTACTAGTTTCTTCCACTTTTACCGATGCGTGACCGATGCGGGAATCCCCTTGAGAAACCAAGAGCTTGACGTTTTTCATTTCACCGTCTTCACTCTTCTCAAAAATGATCCTGTCACCAACAAAAGCCGCTGGGTCATCAAGAGAAGCAATTACATCTTCTTTGTTTGTGCCAGGCCATTGTAGTTTGTGTAACGCCAGATCGATGAAATGGATTCGATCAAGAGTTTCTGCCGTGCTGTAGCTAACGACAACGGTTTCGCCATTATCGAGTCGAACGAGCATTTCGGGATTTTCACCCTTGATCATTGTAATATTTCCTTTCATAGAAATATCCTTGTTTAAGAGCTGAACTCCACAGATTTGGTTTTACCCAAACCTGTGGAGGTGTTCAAGACAGGAAGCCTTGAACGTGAACTTTTTTTCCCAACGATTCCCAGAGAGCCTATGATCCTGACGAGGATCTGTTAAGCCGCACATCGCGTACAATACTCTAGGGGACAACGTAGTTCTTTGCTGAAGTAAGGAAAGTGTAGCATGCAACTTCGAACACCCCTCAGCCTTCCGATTTAAAGCATAGCATGTATTATAAATTTGTCAAGTATTTTTTCATTTTATATTTTGTTGCAACAAAATACGCCTTAAAATAAGGATTAAATATGTACGAGGTGTCACCTCGTACAACTACTCTGCGTTGGTATAAACATCCTGCACGTCTTCGTTTTCTTCTAGTTCTTCGACAAGTTTTTGCAAAGCTTCGACATCAGCATCTTCTAGTGGCATGGTCGAATTGGCCTGCCAACCTTCGTGAGTTTTGGTGAAAGCCCAGCTGGCCGAGCCCGGAGCGGCTAGAGCGGCGCCATTACTGGAGAGAATGTGTTTTATTTCCTGGGCGGCTTTGTTGCGATTGTCGGTGAGGACATCGATCAAGAGGGCAACACCACCTGGACCATAACTCTCATACACGATTGTTTCCATGGCGGCGCTATTGTCGGTGGTGGCTTTTTTGACCGCGCGATCGATGGTGTCATTCGGCACGTTTTCCTTGCGCGCGCGATCAATGGCGGCAACTACGCCAGGTGACGAAACCACACCCTTGGCCTTTTTTACCTCCATAGTGATGAGGCGCACCATTTTGGTAAATACCTTGCTCTTTTGCGCATCCGTCTTTGCCTTTAAATGCTTTATTTTTGAAAATTTGTTATGTCCGGACATGGTTGTTGTCTTATTTTATAGGAGCATAGTAGCATAGAAATTAGTTTAAAGAAA
>JAGWNR010000044.1 GCA_028871265.1 Patescibacteria group bacterium | reverse complement strand
GGTCGTTTTTCGGCGCGTATTGACGGACGCAAAGTCGATTTTCGTGTCTCCACTTTTCCTGCTTACTATGGCGAAAAGGTTGAAATGCGTATTTTGGATCAGGAACGTGGTGTCAAAAAGCTCGACGAAATCGGCATGGCGGCTAAAAATCTGGCCTTGGTCAAGGAAGCCATTGATCGTCCGTATGGTCTCATCCTGATTACCGGTCCGACCGGTTCCGGAAAATCCACCACACTATATTCGATGTTGAATGAAGTCGACAAGGAATCTTATAACGTTCTGTCTCTAGAAGATCCGGTTGAATACAATATGGACGGCGTCAGCCAGTCGCAGGTTCGACCTGAAATCGGCTATGATTTTGCCTCCGGTTTGCGTACCACCTTGCGCCAAGACCCCGATATCATCATGGTAGGTGAGATTCGCGACAAAGAGACCGCCCAGCTGGCCGTGCAGGCCGCCCTCACCGGTCACTTGGTTTTTTCAACGCTTCACACTAACAATGCCGCCGGCGTAGTGCCACGTTTGATCGACATGGGTGTCGATCCGTATTTGATTGCACCGACCTTGATTCTGGCTATGGCTCAGCGTCTGGTCGGTTTGGTCTGTCCCGGCGGCGGCAAAGAAACGCCGATTGATGGCTCGATAAAGATGATGATTGATCACCAATTTGCCGATTTACCGCCCGAATTCAAAAAGGATATTCCGTTTTCTGATACTGTTTATACTATTGCGCCAACTCCCGATTGTCCCAAGGGCACTCGTGGCCGTATGGCAGTATTTGAAATGTTCAAGATGGACAAAGACATCGAAAACGCCATTTTGAAGGAACCGACTGAACTATATATTTCCTCACTTTTGCGAAAAAAAGGCATGCTCACTATGAAAGAAGACGCCCTGGTCAAGGCTTTCCAGAAAATTATTCCGTTTGAAGAGGTGAACAAATTGTAGACTCAACCTGTGTATATCTCTACTTCCTGCTTCGTGTATAATATACCCATGCCGGAAACTCCATCTACCAAGAAAAAAATCATGTTTGTAGACGACGATCATTTTCTTCTCGATATGTATGCGGTAAAATTTAAAAATGCCGGTTACGATGTCAACGTTTCCGATAACGCCGAGAGCGCTCTCAAGATTATGCGTGGCGGCTACGTACCGGATGCTCTTTTGGTCGATATGATTATGCCCGGACTGGATGGTATAGAGTTTGTCTCGGTGGTCAAGAAGGAGCATTTGGCCGACAAGGCAGCGGTTATAATGTTAACCAACCAAGGGTTACCGGATGATATTGCCAAGGCCAAGAAACTGAATGTTGATAGTTACATTATCAAGGCCACGACTATACCTTCGGATATATTACGTGAAACAGAGAAGGTGCTAAATAATAAAAAATAATTATGGACTACGCTAAACAAATCGAAGAACTGACCTCGCTCATTGTCAAAGAAGGCGCTTCCGATTTGCACCTCTCCGACGGACGAGTGCCGGTTATTCGTGTCAATGGGGAATTGATCCCCCTACTCAAACACCCGGCCGTTTCTACGGCCGATATGAAGGGTTTTGTAAATCAATTTCTCTCCAAAGATAATCAGGCAATTTTAGAATCGGCACGATCAGCTGATTTTTCCTACAGTGTTTCCGATATTCGTTTTCGTGGCAACGTTTATTTTCATCAGGGTCTCATATCCATCGCTTTGCGTCTGATTCCCAAATCTATACGCACTATTGCCGAACTGAATTTACCGCCAATCCTAGAAACCTTTACCAGAAAACAGCAAGGCTTTTTTCTGGTTGTTGGGCCGGTTGGCCAAGGCAAAACCACCACTTTGGCCACGCTGATCGATATGATCAATCAAACACGTGCCGACCATATTCTGACCATAGAAGACCCAATTGAATACATTATCGAATCAAAAAAATCCATCATTGATCAGCGCGAAGTCCGCATCGATACGCCGGATTTCAAAGACGCTATGATTGCTATGTTCCGCGAAGATATCAATGTTTGTCTGGTCGGTGAAATGCGCGATGCCGAAACCATTTCTACCGCTGTTACCGCCGCCGAAACCGGCCACCTCATCCTCTCCACTCTGCACACCAACAACGCGCCGCAATCCATCGACCGCATCATCGACTCTTTCCCGGCCAACCAACAGGACCAAATCCGTGTTCAATTAGCCTCCAGTCTCTCCGGCATTTTTTCTCAACGTCTCATTCCTCGTATTTCCGGCGGACTCATTCCTGCCTATGAATTGCTCATCAATACGCCGGCGGTAGCCAACCTCATTCGCGAACGCCGCACGCACGAAATTCCCACTGTCATCGAAACCGGTCTGTCCGAAGGCATGATCGATATGAATCGTTGTTTGGCTGATCTGGTTCGTCGCGGCGAAATTTCGGTCGAAAGCGCCTATGAACATTCGCTAAATCCAAAAGTTTTAGAAAAATTAATATAATCCATGTTATTTAACTACACAACCATAGATGAAAAGGGAGCACCGGGCTCCGGTTCGATCGATGCCGTCAATGTCGATGTAGCCATCGCCGGATTGCAGCGTCGCGGGCTCATTGTCGCCTCGATCAAAGAGGCCGGCAAGGGTGGTTCTGTGTTGTCTATGAATATTTCCTGGTTCGACCGCGTCTCCACCAAAGACGTCGTTATTCTGTCGCGTCAGCTCTCTACTCTTTTTGAAGCTCAAGTTTCGGCTCTGCGTATATTCCGCATGTTGGCCAGTGAAACAGAAAATAAGGTTCTGGGTTCCAAACTGACTGTGGTTGCCGATGATCTGCAGGGCGGTTCGTCAATTTCCGGCGCTCTGTCCAAACATCCCAAAGTTTTCTCAACGTTTTACGTGAGCATGGTCAAAGCAGGCGAAGAGTCCGGCAAACTGGACGAAACGTTCCTCTATCTGGCCGATTATTTGGATCGCACATATGAAATTTCATCCAAGGTGAAAGGCGCCCTCATCTATCCGGCTTTCGTCATTGTCACCTTTATCACCGTAATGTTACTCATGTTTACCATGGTCATCCCCAAGATTTCCAGCATCATTACCGATTCCGGTGTGGCCATACCGGTTTATACTCAGGTCATTTTGGGCATTTCCAATTTCTTGGTTAATGACGGGTTTATTGTGCTGGGTATAGTTATAATCCTAGGTTTTTTAATATTTCGTTATGTCAGAACGCCGACCGGCAAATTTGCCGTTGATCGTCTGAAATTGCATTTTCCTTATATCAGTACTCTATACCGAAAACTATATTTGTCACGATTGGCAGACAATCTAAACACCATGCTCATATCCGGCATTCCAATGGTTCGAGCATTGGAGCTTACCTCTTCGGTTATTAACAACAGTGTTTTTGAAAAAATTATGGCTGATGCGGTGGAAGCGGTGAAAAGTGGCAAATCTGTTTCGGAGGCGATAGACAGTTCAGGCGAAATTCCCGGTATCATGATCCAGATGATGAAAGTAGGTGAAGAGTCCGGCGAGCTGGGTCCGATTATGAAAACCATGGCCAATTTCTATTCTCGCGAAGTGATCAATGCGGTCAATTCGCTGGTCGACCTGATTGAGCCTCTCATGATTGTGGTACTAGGTCTCGGTGTGGCGATACTCTTGGCGTCGGTGTTGGTACCAATCTATTCGATTGCGGAAGCACAGTAAAAGAATAGAAAACAGAATACAGAAAATAGAAATAGAATAATGCGAGCACGTTTGCATTATTCTGTTTTCTTTACTCTTAATAAACAGCTCAGCAGAGGCCTTTTTCGTGCTATTGACTTTACAAGCCAGTTATGATATGATACTATGCAAGTAGTTCAAAGCAGTAAACCAAAAAAGCGAAAGGCAAAGTATGAAAAGAATGTATCCGATGCCGACGCCACCGGAATTAATTGATGATCGAGATATGCCGTCGGTGTCATTGGTCGGGCTAAAGCCGACTGGCAAGAATCATCGTCAACATCACCTCCCTCCGAAATTAGCAAAAACTGCCAAGGTTGTGGGGAAGGTCGCGGCCATTATTATGGCAGTGTGGTTTGCCGCCGGCTTGGCCAAGGCCGTCATCTATCCCAAGGCTCCGCAAAATTGGGTGGATGTGCCGATCCACACAGTGGGAAACATTGTGTGTGATCTCATCACCGAAGATTGAGATGACGAGAAGCCTGTCGAGCGCCGTGAGATTCAATCCTCCGGCGCTTTTTATTTGCCATGTCCGATCTCTGTACGAGGTGTCACCTTGACATAGATGTTTGCCAATATCGCCGCTTGGCAGTAGCATGTTGTGTAAGGTCTATCTTTGGACCTTTGATTTTCAATCGGGCACGTGGCGTAATTGGTAGCCGCGCACGCTTCAGGAGCGTGTGGAGTAATCCATGGAGGTTCGAGTCCTCTCGTGCCCACAAAATAGAAGCCTTGTCTCGTTAGACTATGCTAGTCATATAATTTATTGTATACTGCAATCATGATAAATATCGATTCTCTCAAGCCAAATATCAAATCTATCGCTGAAAAACATGCTTTGTCTATGGTTGTTTTGTTTGGCTCACAAGCAACCGGCGCTGTTCATGCAAATAGCGATATAGATATTGCCATAATGTCGACAAGATCGGTTGATTTGTCGGTGCTTTATGCCGAGTTCTCTGACCTATTTCTTAGGGAAGATATAGAAATTGTCACTATGAATGATGCTTCGCCAACTATGATGCACGTGCTTATTCGCGATGGTAAATTGCTGTATGAGCATAAATCCGGCGCTTTTTTGTCCTGGAAATTTTATGCCATATGGGTTTGGTTGGATACAGCGTGGTTGCGACGCTTGCGCGATAGAAAATTGGTCGAGTGGGCAAAAACAGTCTAAATAACATGAATACAATTCACGAAGACGTTGTCAAAAAAATAACTCTACTCCAAGGATATTTAAAGGTGGTCTCCGACTATGCCGCTACTCCGACCGAAGAGTTATTGAAGAATATTGAAAAACTTTCAACTATGGAGAGATATTTTATCCTCATGGCTGATGAAGCCTTTGATATAAACAGCGCGATTGCATACCAGTTGGGCAATAAAATACCGGATTCAAATAGATCAACATTTTATGAAGTCGCAACATTGGGCATAATAACGTCCGATTTTGCGGAAAAAATATCTTTATCGGCCTGGACCAGGAATAATTTGGTTCACGATTATGAACATATTCAAAAGAGTCAGATTGTCGCGGATATGAAAAAATATACTGAACTCTACAAAGAATACACAAAGATTCTAATTGAAAAGTTTGTCGCAAAAAAAGATCTGTCTTGATTATACCTCTCAATCACGCCGTCTTTTACTTATCCACATATCCCTTGACTTCTGTGGGTGGTGGCTTGGTATAATAGGCTAAAGCAATACAAGGCTTTAATTATTAGTAATTCATTTAATTTAATGAAAAGAATCAACAAAACAGGCGGTTTCACCCTCATCGAATTGCTGGTGGTTATCGCCATTATCGGTATTTTGGCTTCGATCATTTTGGTCAGTTTGAATAGTGCACGTTCAAAGGGTAATGACGCTAGGATTCAGGCTGAGGTTAATCAAGTAAGAACACAACTTGAGGCAAATTACAATGGTTCAGCGTATGCAAATCTTGTTGGTGGCGCAAACAACCTTGCCACATCGACGGATAGCAATGTTACAAAATTAGTTGGTGATATCGCAAGCATGAATTCTGGATCTTATGGTAATACTGGAAGTGGTGTTGCTATATATAATGATCAAAATACCGCAGCAAGTTCAACGAAATATGCAATATTTGCTTCTCTAAAGAGTGGAGGTTATTTCTGCGT
>JAGWNR010000043.1 GCA_028871265.1 Patescibacteria group bacterium | reverse complement strand
ACCTTTTTAAATTATGATATAGTATATTTATTATGAAAATCACCAAATTTGGTCATTCGAAGCCGGTCAATCGGCAGAATTTTAACATATGAAAAAGACTCTCGCTGGAATCATTACGCTACTTGCTGTCATTGTTTTATTTTGGTGTGTGGCCGATATTGTTGCACTGAGCCACAAAATTGCTATATCAAACACCTCGTGGAGAGGAGGCAATCCTGGTACTGAATCTACCGACTATTCAATCAGTATTGGTTCTACCGCACTTACACCGGCAAACAGTTTCGAATGGTCTTTGCCCGGAAGCGCAATTAATTTACTTGCAGCAGTCACACCATCCGAACAAGAACAAGGACTGGGTGACCTACGCTATCTAGCCTCTTCAACCGGCATGTTTTTCATCTTTAACCAACCAGGTAATTATGGTTTTTGGATGAAAGGTATGGAATTTCCACTAGACATAATCTGGCTAGACCAAAATTTCAAAATTGTTCATATCGAAAATGATCTTTCAACATCGACTTATCCGGATGTTTTCTATCCCGATGCATTATCGCGCTATGTGATAGAAGTCAATGCCGGTATTGCCAAACAATACGATCTATCAGTCGGTCAGACAATGCAGATTTATCAGAGATAATGCTTGCCACCAGTTACCACGGATACTTTTCACCTTTGTACCAAAATTGGCCTGTTTCCGGTCTAGAAATTGCCAGCTGGTAAATATCATTTGACGCTTCTTCCGGCGTAGTCGGCGCGTCGGAGCCACCCATGTCTGTGCGCACCCATCCTGGATGAATGGCGGAGACAGTGATGTCGAAGTTTTCATGATTTAGTTTGACAGCCAATGTACGTATATACATATTGAGTGCGGCCTTAGATATTTTATAAGCAGGGTAGTGATAAGGCTCATGTGAATCCATAATACGATCCATGTCTTGGATCGAACCGGCCTGCGACGATAGACACACGATATGGCCGCCTTTGTTGATAAATGAAATCAAGCGTTCGGTCAGATCAGCCGTGCCGATCAGGTTTACTTCAAGAGTTTGACGAAGCTTGTCGACAACCAAATGCGTCTCACCTTCGTCGAACATCGCCCCGGCATTATCGATGAGAATATCTATGCCTTTGTAGCCATGTTCATGCAGCCAAGTAGATACTAAAGCAGTGCATTTCTGGATTGATTTTGGCAAAGTAAGATCGAGATCAAAAATTTTAAGGTTTGGATCAGAATAATCAACATTGCCTGTTTGGGATGTGCCAATAACCCTCCAACCTTCAGCCAAAAATTTTTGTGCCAACGCCCGGCCGATGCCGCGAGAGACGCCGGTTATAAGTGCTGTTTTCATGCTTTTATTATACAACAAATTAAATACAAGGTCTGACCTATGTATAGTACAAGGTCAGACCTTGTACTAACTACAGAGGTCCGACCTTGTACACATGTGATATACTAAAAATATGCGATTTAAAGTCGACATTCACTTTAATTTAAAAGATCTAAAGATAAACAAAGTCATCCGCGCCTTGGTTTTGGCTGACCTTTTTTTCTGGGGCGGCTGGGGCATTATCAACCCAATCATGGCCTTGTTTATTGTCGGTAGGGTTGCCGGTGCCACTGTGCTCACTGTTGGTCTGGCTTCGGCCATGTATTGGATAGTGAAAGCGGTTTTTCAAATACCGGTGGCTTTGTATCTGGACCGGTTGGATGGTGAAAGGGGTGATTTCAAGGCGCTGGTTTTTGGTTTAGCCTTGGCTGGATTTGCCGCTATGACTTTCCCTATAATTTCCAGTACTTGGGGACTTTTTGCCGCGGTATTTTTGCAAGCGATTGCCTATGGTCTATACACACCGTCATGGTCGGCGCTTTTTTCCAGACATCTAGACAGAGACCATTATGCGTTCGATTGGTCGCTGGACTCGACGACGATTGGTATCGCCTCCGGCGTGGCGGCTTTGGTCGGCGGCACGATTGCCGATCTTCTGGGTTTTAATGCCGTTTTCATTTTGACGTCCATTCTGTCCTTTGTTAGCGCCGGTGTGCTCCTGGTCATGCCGGGACTGGTTTTGCCACGTGTGACAACGCCAAATCAGCCAATAATACCGGAGCATACGCCCGGTACCCCGAAAATGTAGTCTATTTATCTGCCAGCTGTAGGTCGGACTTGGATTGAATTTGCGGTCAAACTGCCGTCGGAATTTGGCGTGCCTTGGACTACTACGGATTCACCAACAGACAGATCGGATGCCGAACCGACGACTGTTTTTGTGATAGATGTAGAAGGTGAGTAGAGCACTACTTGTGATCCGGTGGTAGCAGATGTAGAAGTGGAAACCGGCAGGGCGATACTGATTGATGAAGCATCCATGGATACAACTGTGCCAATTACAGCTCCAGCGCCGCTCCGACTGCCGAATGTGCGTGTGCCAGCAGAATTTGCACCGCTAAAATTCCTGAATTGCGCGTTAGTATTTGAAGCTGTAGATGAGGTTCCGACACTGTTTTTGCCATAGGCCCAGCCGCCGCCAAAAGCCACGATAGCTATAATAACTGCGATAGTAATCTGCGTTGATTTTTTGGTCATGTAAATTTTGATTATTTGATTTAAATATTACGTTTGAACAGACAAAAAAGTTGCTTGTTTATAAAAATCCGATTGCCATGTTAAAATGCTTGCATGGTAATAAAAAATGGCACGGCACATACACTACCTCCGGATTTGCGTAAAGCTCTAATCAATGACAGAGACGCCTTTGCTAAATGGCAGGACATTACACCGCTAGCGCGCAATGAATGGATTTGTTGGACGATCTCTGTCAAATCAGAGGACAAAAGAAAAGAGCATGTTAGCAGAGTAGTATCGGAGCTCAAGGAGGGCATGCGACGGCCATGTTGTTGGATTGGCTGTACTCATAGGATAGATAAAGTACCCAGCCCTTCGCAAAAATTCATACTTGGTCGGCGGTCTAAAAAATCAAAGTGAGTCCGGCTGGAATTATTTATCCTTTAAATATTTACCTGCCACGCTGAGCGCAAAAGAGGGTAAGATGATAAAAACGCAAGCCAAAAGAAGTCGCATAAAGACTTGATTTATCAGTGCGTTATCATTCGGTCCGCCGACTAAAACCAGACAAAGACCGACGATACCAAAAGCGATCGAAGCGTATATGAAAACCTTGGTTGATATTTTTTGCATATTTTTATTTATTATTTATAAAGCCTCCAATACTCCGATTGAGGTGACCTTGAGTACCGTGGTAGTTCCAACCGATGGTTGTGCGGTCATCGGCTCACCGGGCTTGCGCTCTGCATAATTTATCTCTAGCTCCTGTAATTTTGTAACTATAGAAGTCGACTGCGGAGCGATTCTGTCGCCTAAAAAAACAGCATTGGTGGTTTTGTAGCCATGCGCTGTTTGTATGGCCACAACGGCATAATAGAAGAGGCCGCTTCCGCCGGTATCCTGGGTGATCAGAAACGCAGTATCCGGTAGACCATCACCTGTGAGATCGCCGGTTGCTTCGTTGCCAAAATAGCGTGTGGTGACTTGTGATGCAGAGTCCGGAGCCGCCGGCACTTTTGATATGCCATTCACCAGAGTTACCGGTTTGCCGTCAATTGTGAACGTGGCATTTTTTCCATCGAATGAATTTTGTGAAGTTTGTGTTGGGGTTTGCAGAGAAGACGTCGAAACGGCAACGTTCTCCTGATTTAGTATTACAATCGAATAGTTGAGATATCCAGCAAAACTGACCCAGAGGATATATGGCAATAGCAGCCACATCGCCGGCTTTGAAATTTTGTAAAAGAGGGTCATTGTCCACAAGATTACAAGCCACATGGCTACCAGATCAACGAACGCCCATAACGGACTGTGTAATCCAAAGAAGATGATTGACCACGCGGTATTGAGGATGAGTTGGAGCAGAAACACCCAAAGCGCTTTCCGTGTGTCTGCGTGTTCTATTTTCCAATTACTATTTCTATTCCATATCAAGAAAGCAGCAATACCCATAAAGAGATATAGTATCGTCCAGACCGGTCCAAAGACCCATGTTGGTGGATTGAGGGCGGGTTTTGCAAGTGTCGCGTACCAAGTCGGAATTGTCGAAATGGTAAAGATCGAGCCAATAACACCTGCAAGTTCGCAGATGGCGATAGCGACTATGAGTTTGAGTTTGTTTTTCACTTCAATAGAATTTTTTAAATCAATAATAAGAAAAGGCAGACTGACTTTCGAACTTTAGCTAAACAGGCACATAACAGAGTAATACATTTCCTGATTTAAACGTCTTTGTTGATACAAGCTTTAGATTTTGATTTTTCTTCATATGTGCAAACAAGATTTTTCCTTCTCTTAAGATAATTGGATTTATGATCAATCGGTACTCATCAACAAGACCCATGTCGGCCAGTGCGGAGACGATTGTCCCACTTCCAAAGATTGCAATATTTTTACCTCTGCTTCGCTTCATCTCCAAAATTTTTTCCGGATTAATTTCATTTAATACTTTAGAATTGCTCCAAACTGCGTTTTTTAATGTCTTAGAAAAAATAATCTTTGCTAAAGCATTCATTTTAGTTGCAACGAGAGGATCATCTTTTAATCCCTCGGGAGTCGGCCAATAGCTAGCCATCAGATCATATGTCGTATGACCAAAGATGAGAGTGTCAACAGTATCTAAGAAAATAATAGCCTGTTCATTAAATTCAACATCAACATTGTGCCAATTTATTTCACCATGTAATCCAGCAAAAAAACCATCAACAGTAATCATTTCTTGTACTATAATTTTTCTCATGTGTATAAGTATATCAGAAATACTAATCGTATTCACCTTTTTACGGGCTCAAGACTTGTGAGTATGTTGGAACGTTGGTGAAGGGAGAATATGTAAAAAATCAGCTTTCGCTACTGCTCGAAATATTGCAAACCGTTCTCGTCCTGCACATGATGCTTTACATCACTCCGCTCCCCAAAACGAAAAACGCCTTTCGGCGTTTCTCATTTTGCTCCGCTTGGTGACAGATATCACCACGTATTTTCGCACCACGAAAGAACTGCATTACATACCGAATTTGAAGGATGGGATATTTAAGCTTACGAGGCCGACGAGGGAGCAGCTGGCCAGTGTGTTATAAAAATTGTAGAATAAGGAGTATGAAAATTACTAAATTAGGCCATTGCTGTCTTCTCATAGAAACCAAAGGAAAAAGAGTGCTTACTGATCCAGGAAGCTATACGGTTGAAGCTCATTCAAAACTTGAGAATATCGACTACATCCTTTTTACCCATGAACATCAAGATCACTACCATCTGGATTCACTCAAAGTAATTCTTAAGAAAAATCATCAAGCAATTGTATATGCGAATAGTTCGGTAAGTGAATTACTCTCAAAAGAAAGCATAAAGCATACTCAGATCAATAATGCAGATAAGGTTCTGCTTAGTGGAATTTCAGTTGTAGGTATTGGCGAGAAACATGCACAAATGCATAGCTCTGTACCTTTGTCTGCGAATATTGGTTACTACATAGATGAGAAACTGTGGTACCCGGGTGATGCTTTTACCAATCCAGAAAGGTCTGTAGAAGTTTTAGCTCTACCGGTGTCCGGTCCTTGGATGAAATTAAGCGAAGCTATTGATTACGCACTTTTACTTAAACCCAAAAAGGCATTTCCAGTCCATGACGGTACCAGGTTTGGATCAGCCCACGTGCTACCAGCAAAAATACTTGGACCTCATGGTATCGAATTCATAGTGATGGCCGAAGGTGATTCAAAGGAATTCTAAGCCCGTTTATATCCAAAAATTAGTGAATAGACACTAAAAACAGGGCTCCATTCACTAAATTTTGCCCTGATCTGATTATCTCTTTTTGTCCACTAAATACACTGTACTGTACAAAAAGGGACATTTATATGCTACAATATCTCCGAAATATGTTAAAATTAACATGTTCCAGAGATAAATATGCAATACCTAGAGTTTAGAGAACAATTGAAGAATTACCCAGTTTTTAGCCTTAATGACATAC
>JAGWNR010000042.1 GCA_028871265.1 Patescibacteria group bacterium | reverse complement strand
ATAGAAAGTAGAGTAGTGCAATCATGCTAACATCATTCTTTTTTCTATTTCTATTTTCTAATATCTATCGATCAGGTGGAATACTGTAATAGTTTATCAAATATTTTACAATATTAAAAACCGGATCAGTCAGTGTTTCAGAGGCATACTGAACATTTTTGGGATAAATTTGGTACATAAAAACTATAAATCTAGGGTCGTGGGCGGGAAAATAGGTGAAAAATGAATGTAAGTATCTGTCGGGATAATATCCCCCGGTCGGTGCGGGCATTTGGGCCGTTCCGGTTTTTGAAGCAACAGAATAATGAGGTACGACAATTTCCGCGTGAGCCGGATCCATTACTTGATCTACTACATTTATGAGCATGTTGGTCACTGTCTCGGCAGTTGAAGTAGAAAAAACACGTAAACCTGGACCGGGGTTAATAGTTTTATAACCACCAACCGTATAATCAATTTCGTCAGCCACATGCGGTGTGACTAAATATCCACCATTAGCAATAGCCGATAGTGCACGCACTGTTTCAAGCGGTGAAATAGCAATACCCTGTCCAAATGAAGCTGTCGCATAGTTTACATCTCTACCGTTAGTCAAATTACCAACCAAACCGGCTTGTTCTGATGGTTCGTCAACGCCAGTAGTCGAACCAAATCCATAGTTCAAGAAATATCGCCTCATAGTGGTCGAACCCATTGTTAGAGCTATGTATGAAGCACCGACATTCAGAGATTGCGACAGAATTTGCTGCATTGGAATTACACCACGAGCCCTGAGGTCATAGTTACAAATATGTTTGCCGTCCACAACTATGCAACCGGTATCATTATATGTAGTGGAAGCAGTCACCGCACCAGAATCGATACCGGCAGCCATTGTGAGCGGTTTTATTATTGAACCCATCTCATAAACATTTTGAACTAATGGGTTTGAGAAAACGGATAAATTTGATGCCGAAGCACGATTATTCGGGTCATACGACGGCAAAGAATCCATGGCATAAATTGCTCCTGTTTTTGGGTCCATGATAATGCCGCCAATTTCATCAGATTGCCACTGTTTTTTTGTAGCAGCCAATGTTTGGTCTAGATAGGCTTCCACGTTAGGTTCAATTGAGGTTACAACATCGCCCTCGGGACTTTTACCATCAATTGCAGTGGCTTTTAAATCAGAAAAAAGCTCCGCAAAGAAATTTGTGTTGACTTGACTATCATCACGATCAAGCGTCGCATTATATTGACGCTCTAATCCGTACTGTCCAATCATTTCTGTGCCGGTAGCATATCCAATAATACCAATGGTCTGTGCTCCTAATGGACCGGTCGGATAATATCGCCAATTTTCCTTGGCCACAATAACGCCGGGCCAATTCAAAGCAGCGATTTTGGCGCCATCCTGAACCGTCATTTTATCAGTAATCTCTTCATACGGATCATTCTTCTTTGCCGCCGCGGTCATGAATTTAACCTGGTCAATAGGTATAATGGCATTAATCTTTGCAAAAGCGCCGGCTGGATCAGTTATTTTATTGGGGTCAATTGCCAACGTAAAACCATTTTGAATTGTTGCCGCTGCAATATGAATGCCGTCTTTGGTTGTAAAATAAATTGTGCCACGATCAAATAATCCGCCTTGCGGATTAATATATTGTTCGTTGGCTCGTTCACGATAATAATCTCCATGAACGATTTGCAACCAATACAGACGACCAATGATAATAATTACACCGATCACAATGCCGACTAAGATAATTCTGATCCGAGTGCGCGATGCAATTACCATGGCATTTAGAATGTGTTTACGGTTAGAATCTTGTTATCAGTGTTTATAGGCGAGCTCTGGGTTGGTATTGTAATGAATGAGCTGACTGTAGCCGGAGTAAATCCCTGGGCTAAAGCGGCACCCATCGTAACGTTTTGATTCAAAGCGACGTATTGCTCCGATAACACACTCATCGTTCGTGATTCTGCAGCCAATGTTATTTGTGCCCTGTGTAAAGCCACTGTATTGGCAATCGTTTTTTCGATCCAATAACCATACATGACAGCTGCACCAATTGCCATCACACAAAGAGCCAAAATGATGCGCTCACACACCTTCATAATGTATTCAAAATTGTTTACTAGTACTTCAGTCATGATAAATATAAAGTTTAAAAATTAAAATCACAAGCACGAATTTGTTGTTTGTAATTTCATATTTGTTTCTCAATAATTCTTAACTTTGCGCTTCTGGACCGGGGATTTTCTTGCACTTCTTCTTTGCTAGCGACTATCGGTTTTTTATTTTCAATTTTTCCTTCTTTGCTTATTTTTTTTTCTTTAAAAAATTCTTTTACTATTCGATCTTCCAAACTGTGAAAGGAAATTACTGCCATTCTTCCACCGGGATTTAACGCCTGCCAACCTTTTATCAAACCGTCCTTGAGCGCGCCAAGTTCGTCATTGACCACAATGCGCAAGGCTTGAAAGGTCCTGGTGGCCGGATGAATTCGGCCGCGTCGATAGCTAGCTGGCACGCTGTATCGCACGATTTCCGCCAACTCTGTGCTGGTTTCAATTGGCTTTTTTTGACGCGCAAGGATGATGGCTTTGGCAATACGCCTGGCATAACGCTCTCCGCCGTAGGCATAGATGACATTGGCAATACTTTCCTCTTTCCAACCATTGACGACGTCTCTGGCAGTAAACGGCGCTTGGTTTGGATCATTGAATGTCATTAGTAGCGGCTCGTCTTTTTGAAAGGAAAAGCCGCGACCACTGGACGCCAATTCATCTGATGAAAGTCCCAGGTCAAACAGGATAGCATCGACACCGACAACATTGTGTTTTTGCAAAACCTTGTCGAGATTGCGAAAATCTTCATTTTCGAGCACAAGCTTTTGCACTTTGCCCTCAAGAATGTTTTTAGCACGCTCGATTGCTTGCAAATCGCGATCCAAACCGATCAAGGTCACTTTGCCACGGAGAGCATCGGCAACTGCCAGTGCATGCCCTGCTCCACCCAATGTGCCATCAAGATAAATGAAGTCACGAGAAGCCGCTCCGGACTTTCGACTTTGGACTTGCAAGCCGAAGGCTTGCGTTACTTCATGTAAAAGAACAGCTTTGTGGACGCTTGGCGCTACGTTTGACATGGTTTATATCATGCCAACCTGGGAGAGCTTTTCAGCGACGGCTTCGGCATTTTCCGCCGCAGACTGACGATAACTCTTCCATTGCTCCTCATCCCAAATCTCGACCCGATCGCGCACACCGATGACCACGACCTTCTCCTTGAGCTTGCCCCATTCGCGCAAATGCTCGGAAATGAGCATTCGACCGGCTCCGTCAACCGGCACCTCGGTAGCGCCACCTAGGAGATAGCGGTTGAGGCTGCGCTTGTCGGCGGAAAGGAGCGACGATTCCGACAAACTGCCGGACAGCTTTTCCCATGACTTTGTCGTAAAGACAAAGAGGCAGGAATCGAGTCCGGGTGTGATGATGACCGTTTTGCCCATTTCCTTGCGAAATTTTGCCGGCAAGGAAAGACGTTTTTTGTCATCAATAGTGTGTCGATATTCGCCGATAAGCATAGGTCGTGCAGGATGAAACGTGGTGGAAACTTTTTTCTTACCACTTTATCCCACTTGATGGATATTTTACACCACTTTAGTCTTTTATGGAAAAACGCAAGCTGTGGATAACCTGTGAAATCAAACGAAAATACCGAGCGTTTAACTCGGTATTTTCTATGTCCGACTTAGTGCCTATGTCCGACTTAGTGTTTATTTTGACATTACCGCTCGGGTCTTTGGACCAAAATAACCGGAAGACGGTGAAATGTCATTGTCGGCCTGATATTTTGCCAGCGCAGTTTGAGTCAATGAACCAAAATAACCGGTATTGTAACTGGCACCCAGCAACCCTTGCGTGATCAGAATATTTTGTAACTCAGTAACATCAGAGCCTCTGGAACCGATAGTCAGATTACGCGTGAATGTTTTGGACGAAGTGTTTGCTTGAACATTTGAGTTTTGATTTTGTATTTGAGCTTGAACATTTAGACTTGTACCATTCAACATTTTTCTGGTGACTGGACCAAAATATCCCGAAGCCGGTGAAATGCCGTTTGCGAATTGGTATTTTGACAAAGCTGTTTTAGTCAGTGGACCAAAATAACCACTGTTATATGAAGAATTGAGAAATCCTTTGGCAATAAGGAAATTTTGCAGCGCTATAACATCCGAACCGCGTGAACCAATGGTTAAATTACGTCCAAACACCATAGTTGTAACATTTTGTGCAATGGTTGAAGAAGCCACATATCCCGGTATCGGCGTACAAATCAAGTTATGAGGACAACCGGGAATTGACTGTGTCGTCGTAGCCGTGGTAGTGGCCAGTAGCGAAGTCAGAACAGTCGAAGGAACTGAACCGCCAGAAGAAGTCGAGCCGCCACCGGTATTATTTGAACCGCCGCCAGATGGTGCTGTAGGTGTGACAGCATTAGAAGCAGAGCTCACAGGGCCAACGCCGCTTTGGTTTGTGGCGGTGACAGTAAAGGTGTAGCTGGTGCCGTTTGACAGACCTGTCACGGTGATTGGAGAAGCCGAGCCTGTGGCTGTAATGCCGCCAGGACTTGAGGTGACGGTGTAGCTGGTTATCGGCGAGCCGCCTTGTGACGGCGCGGTGAATGAAACAGCGGCTTGACCATTGCCTGCTGTAGCTGAAACGCCGGTCGGTGCGCCGGCAAAAGCGGTACTGCATGAAGTCGCCGTTGGAGTGATGGTGTTTGTAACCGTGCCTACTCCGGAATATGAGAGCGAGATTGATGAAGTGGCGTTGCTGCAGATATTCGACGTCTCATCGGTTGATGTGCTATCGAGGAGTTGATAGAGTGCCGGCGAAGAAACGGTAATACTTGATCCGCTGGCCAAAGTGACGGAGAGTGTAGCGTTATCGTTGACTGTGACAGATTGAACAGCTGGACTTGTACCGCTCACGTTTAAAGTGTACGTGCCGACTTGCAAGATTGCGTTTGAATCCAGAGTGACGTCATTACCAGCAGCAAAAGTAATCAAAGGTGCAATCATAGCCAACAATGCTAATGCTGATATTTGTTTTTTCATAATTTTAAGTTAACTTTACTTGCAAGAATTTGTCGACAAAGTGAATGTCGACGCTCCGGCCGCTACCGAAGCATACACCGCATTCCCCGCCGCGTCGTACAGAACCAAACATGATCCTTTGTTTTGACCGGATTTGCCGAATTCAACAGATGTTGTGGCGTTTGAGGTTGAGGTAGCCACCTGAAGTGAAGATGCGGGGGAGGTAACACCAAATCCAACATCACCGGCCGCATCAACATTTATTCTCTGGTTTCCGGAACCGTCAGCGATAATGATATTGTTGGAAAGACCGGCTGCTAAACCAGTCACTGGGCCAATGATTGTATTGTAGCTACCCGTTGTTATACCTCGTCCAGCAGTCGCACCAATAGCTATATTATTTAATCCACTTGTTACGTCATATAATGCGGACGTTCCAACAGCAGTATTATTTTTTGAAGATGTAGCATTATAGAAGGCTTTAGCTCCTATAATCGTATTATTACCACCATTTATTAAAGAGGCCCCGGCAGAATATCCAACAGCAGTATTCCATCCTCCACTAGTAAGAGAATTGGCAAGAGCATTCGCTCCGATTGCGGTCGTAAAATACATATCACTGCTACTACCATAAGTAGCAACATTTAATGCACCATCACCCACAGCAGTTACACCATAACCAGAACCCGCTGATGAAGTCGCCGCAAAATTTGTATAAGCTCCATTCCCCACTACCGTAATTTGCTGATTCGGTTCCCAGCGAATATAACCATTATTATTTGCATCAATACCATAAATAGTTCCCTCACTCGAACTCGCGCCTTGTAAAGTAAAATTTAAATAACCTTTCGGATCAATTGCGATGACATTATTTGGGGTTGTTGAACCAAGAACCACATTCCCCAAAAGCGTACTCGTCCCGGTCACACTCAATTGACCGCCAGTCGTAATATCAGTCGAAATAGTAGTAGAAGCTGAA
>JAGWNR010000041.1 GCA_028871265.1 Patescibacteria group bacterium | reverse complement strand
TAAACTTTGCCCTGAAATCGGCCGACGAACAAAATTCAATAATGTTTCAATTCCAAAATTTTCTGAATTCTTTGGATTTTGATCTGCAAATTTTTATTCAATCAAAAAAACTAGATATTCGGCCGTATATTGCGCTACTAGAAGAGCAGTATAAAAATCAAACAACCGAATTGATGAAAATCCAAGTGCAGGAATATATCGATTTCGTCAAAACCTTTGTGGAAAATTCAAATATTATGACCAAAACATTTTTCTTGGTCGTGCCGTACACCCCGGCGATTGTCAGACCAACCGGTAATAACGCGCTATCGAAACTCATGCCTGGTCGAAAAAAAACCGACACAAAAACTACGGCAAATGACGATTTTGAAGAAAGTCGCAGTCAATTAGAGCAACGTGTCGGTGTGGTCGAGCAAGGCCTGGTGCGTTGTGGTGTCAGGGTGGCTGAACTGGGCACCGAAGAAGTGGTAGAATTATTCTACAAGATCTTTAATCCTGGCGAAACGGAAAAGCCGATACAACTATCATGAAAGTCTATAAAGTCAAAAGTCATAAAGTCTATAAAGTCGAGGAAGCTCGCGTGTACTTTACTGACTTTAAGGACTTTACAGACTTTTAGACTTATACCATGTCTATATTTTCAAAAATTTTAGGAAAAAAGGAAGAAGAGCAACCATTGGTTTCTCTCTTGCCACAAGATATTTATCAGGAGGGTGTTTTGGAGTTGAAAGACATCATTGCGCCATCCGCTCTCAAAATCGGCCCAAAGGAACTAAATCTGGGTGAAAAATTAGCGCGTACTTTCTTTGTCATATCATATCCCAGATTTTTGACTGATTCATGGTTTTCACCGATCATCAACCTGGATAAAATATTTAACATTTCCATTTTTGTCCATCCGGTCGATACAGCTAAAATATTGCGTAAATTCCAGAAAAAGGTGGCCGAAGTCCAGAGTCAGATTTCGCGCAGGGAAGACCGTGGATTGGTGCGTGACCCAGCGCTAGATACCGCTTACCAAGACCTAGAAGGCCTGCGCGACACTCTGATTCAGGCCCAAGAAAAGATTTTTGACGTCGGCGTATATCTGACCATTTTCGGCGATACCGATCAAGAGCTGGACAAACTGGAGTCAGAAATAAAATCCATTCTGGAAGCAAAATTGGTTTACTTGAAGCCGGCACTATTTCAGCAAGCCGAAGGCTACCGTTCGGTTCTGCCGATTGGCAACGATGAACTGGCAGTCAATTCAAAACTGAACTCATCGCCGCTGTCTTCGATCTTTCCCTTTATTTCCTTTGACCTCACCAGCGACAAAGGCATTCTATACGGCATAAACCGTCACAATTCTTCACTGGTTCTGTTTGACCGGTTTTTACTTGAAAACTATAACTCTGTCACTTTTGCTAAATCCGGTGCGGGAAAATCATATTGCACCAAACTGGAAATCCTGCGCACACTGATGTTCGAAACAGAGGTCATTGTCATCGATCCGGAAAGGGAATATGAACACATGGCCGAGGTTACCGGTGGCAAATACTTTAACATTTCTCTAAACTCCGAACACCACATAAATCCGTTCGATTTACCGGTTGCACACGAAGACGAATCCGGCGCAGATATCCTTCGTTCAAATATTATCAATCTGGTCGGCCTATTCCGTGTCATGTTGGGCGGTCTAACCCCAGAGGAGGACGCCATTATTGACCGCGCTATCACCGAAACTTATGCCTTGAAAGACATCACTGCCGAATCGAATTTTGCCAATGTTTCGCCACCACTCCTATCTGACTTTGAATTGGTTTTGGCCGGCATGGAAGGCACTGATTCGCTGGTCGAACGTTTGTCGAAATTCACCAAAGGTACTTGGTCAGGCTTTATAAACAAGCCGACAAATGTAGATATTAACCATAAATTCGTGGTCTTTTCCGTGCGCGATATGGAGGATGAATTGAAACCGGTGGCCATGTACATCGTCACTCACCATATTTGGAATGCGGTACGAAAAAATATCAAGAAACGCCTGATGATTGTGGACGAGGCCTGGTGGATGATGCGATCGGAAGATACGGCTTCATTTCTGCTATCCATCGCTAAACGTGGCCGTAAATATTTCCTGGGCCTCATGACTATCACCCAGGACGTGGATGATTTCTTGAAATCGCCTTATGGTTTGCCGATTTTGACCAACTCATCGATTCAAATCCTACTCAAGCAATCACCGACAGTCATGGATCGTATTCAGCAAGTTTTCAATCTGACTGATGAAGAGAAATATCTGTTGCTGGAGTCCGACGTCGGTGAAGGTATTTTCTTCGTCGGTTTGAAACATGTCGCCATCAAGGTCGTCGCTTCTTATACCGAAGACCAGATTATCACTTCAAATCCGGCGCAATTGGCGGCCATCAAAGAGGCCAAGAGGGAAGTCGAAGCGGCTGGCGGTGAACAACCTGCTGGTGCCGGCACTTCTTTGGGCGCTGTGGGGATGATTGGACAGTAAAAACTATTTTAGTGAAAAAATGGATTTATGGAAAATGATGCAAAAAAATCAGAACGTTTAGAGTTATTAAAAATTGGTTCGGGACTTTTGAGCGGCAAAAACTCGAAAATTGGAAATGTTTCAGCAATAATTCTTTTATTTTTAGCCGCGATTGCAGATCTTTTGTGCTTGATTCCGTTTGTTGGTGATGTGGTTGGACCTGTTTTTTGGATAGCTGTTGCCATATATCTTTGGAAGATTGGCTGTGGTTTTATAAATCCTCGCAGGCTTATAACCGAAGTTATATCGATGATTGCAGAGTTGATACCCGGTGTGCAGGAATTACCTACAATTATCGTAGGTGTGGCGATTATAATACTTTTAGTTAGATTTGAAGACCAAACCGGTCTTTCGGTAATGAAACCTTTGTCTGCTGGAGGAAAACTACCTTTAAACCAAAACGGTGTGCGTCTACCGCCACCGCGACAACCGGCCAACAGAAACGTAAACGGAACAAACATGCGCCTACCGCAAGGGAATGCCAGTACAAGGTCGGACCTTGTACAAAACAAAAAGGCTCGTCCAGACATCAAACCGCCACAATTTGGTGGTGAAAGCCCTGATTGGCGCTCGGAAGAACTGGGTCTTTCGGCCTAATACCTATGTCCGACATAGTAGCTATGTCGGACATAGTGCATTGTACACAGCCATGCCAAGGTGTCACCTCGTACACGTGTTAAAATAAAAGGCATGAAGCGCCTTGTTTTAACCAGTTTAAGTGTAATATTGTGCGGTCTCTTTCTTTCGACTTTCGACTTTCGACTTTCGACTGTTAGTGCCCAAATCCAACAATTTACCGGGGGTATTAATGTCACTTTAAACCCGACAAACCCGACACCGAATTCAAATGTCGAAGTAACTGTGCAAGATTATTTGATCGATACTCTGTCCGCCAATATCACCTGGATCGTTAATGGTAAAAAAGTTATTAGCGGTATCGGAAAAAATGACGTCAATCTGACCGCGCCGCCATTGGGAAAAGTTGAAAATGTTTCAGTTATTATAAGTACTCCGGACGGTCAAACCACCCAAAAGGATTTCGTTATCAAGAGCGGTTCTGTCGATATGATAACCGAGAGCCAGGGTTACGCTCCTCCGTTATATTTAGGCAAGCCATATTTTGCCTTCCAAGATTCGGTCAAAATTGTCGCCATACCACATCTGGCCAACGCTTCCGGCAAAGAATTAGACCCGTCAACTTTGGTTTATCGATGGAAACAAGATTCAACGGTTCTGCAGGATCAAAACGGTTATGGCAAGCAATCGGTCACTATTACCGGCAATGTCATCCCCAGGATTACGCATATCTACGTCACTGTTTCAACCAGAGACGGATCAGAAACGGCCGATGGGGAAGTAGCGCTGACCCCGGCAAGTCCGTCAGTCGCATTTTACAAGGATGACCCCCTGTATGGTGTCCTATATAACAGCGCGCTAGGCGCCGCGACAACCTTTTTAGACCAGGAAATCACTATTCTAGCCTCACCGTTTTCCTTTACCATACCTAGTCTAACCAAAAATGATTTGCAATATTCGTGGAACATCAATGGTCAGGATCAACCTGCGCTCGGCAAAAATCGCAGTGTCACCCTGCGTGTCCAGAACACTGGAGTTGACGCCAGTTATCCCGTACAATTAAACATACAAAACAACAATCAGATTTTACAAGGTATCTCCGCCGGACTGAGTGTCATGTTTAAATCAACTAAAAATCTATCCAATGCACCACAATTATAAAAAAATAATAGTACATAGCGCGATCATTGCAATTATTTTGGCTTTTGTTGTGTCATTTTGGTCACATACCCAAATAACTCTTGCCAGTCAAATGCCGCCATCAAACACTTCAAGTTCTAATTCAGTTAACCCTGCAACAGCCCCATACACACTACTAACCCCATTGCCAGTCATAAATGGTCAGTGTCCAAGTGGCTCAAATTGTTACAGTAATTCAAGCAGTGGTGCTTCTGAATTTGGCACTATCAGCCTGGAAGCGTTCATTCCATACGCCTACAAATTTTTGCTCGCTTTGGCGGTCGTACTGGCTGTATTTATGATCACTGTCGGCGGCTTTGAATATATGCTCTCTGGCGCCATGGAGACAAAAAGTGATGCCAAGAAAAAGATGACTGATGCTATATTGGGACTAATCTTGGCTCTATGCACATATCTCATCCTCTACACCATCGACCCAAATTTGGTAAGTTCAAATAATTTAACCATACCACCAATAAGCTCAACCAGTAATTAACCCATGTCACGCAAACTTTTTTACAGCATCGTAGTCATAGTCATTGCAGCCGTTGTCGGCGGCGCTTGGTATCTATTTTTCTATGTCAACAGGCCGGCACCAGCCGGCGGAAACGGCACCGGCACAAATCCATTTACACCTTTTGGCTCCGGTCTCTCTGGTAATCCAAGTAGTAGAGGAACCAGTAATGCCACCGGAACAATCGCAACCGGCGTACAAATGGGTCAATGGCCAAAAATCCGTAAAATATATTCTACACCAATTGGTGGTTTTATCGCTTCATCGACTGGTGCCACTTCTACTATTGTGCGCTTTGTCGACCGTGGCACCGGCTATGTTTACAACATGGACATGAATTCCGCCGCGCCGACAGTCATTTCAAACACCACGGTGCCCTTGATCTATGAGAGCTACTGGCAAGGAAATGCCGCGGCAGCCATATTTCGATATATAAAGGAGGGCACTGATGATATTACAAACTTTTACGTTAGACTAATAGCCACCGCTACCGGTCAACAATCTGCCAGCTCTACATCCGCAACCAGCACAGCTCAAATCATCACAGAAACGCCATACAGCCTCCGTGGCGCATATTTTCCCGGCAATGTTATCGACATGGCGGTATCACCCTCTGGCAAGCAACTATTCACCATAGAAAATGTCAATGGAAACGGCGTCGGTTTCATTTCAAATTTTGACGGTTCCGGCTCGAAACAGATATTTTCAACCCCTCTAACCCAAGTACGCGCTTTTTGGCCAACCACCAACACCGTGATGATGGCGACCAACGGCACCGCAGTGTCACCTGGATTTTTATATGAAATTGACGCAAAATCAGGCGTAATGAGTGAGGTTTTTGGTAATATTAACGGATTATCTGTTTTGCCTAGCCCAAATGGTAATTTGGTCGCATATTCCGACATATCAAAATCAGGTCAATTAGTCACTTCTCTATACAATATTAAAACATCATCCAGCCAAGATCTGCCGTTTACAACCTTGGCCGACAAATGTGTTTGGAGTAAAGCAAATCCACTAAATTTATATTGCGCCGTGCCGACACCACTGCCCCAAGCCGTGTATCCTGACAATTGGTACCAAGGTGCTATCTCTACAACAGATTCAATATTTGAAATAGACACCGACACCGGCACTGTTCATCCGGTAGCCGATTTGCAGAAAGAAGCCGGTGCATCTGTCGATGCCGAATGGTTAGCCCTGGATCCAAAAGAACATTATCTATATTTCGTAAATAAAAAAGACCTTTCTTTGTGGTCGGTTGATTTGAATCAAGTGGGAAGATAGTAGATGTTAGTTCAACCCAATTATTTTCTGTTTTCCTCTCTCGTGATGGAACCGCACAAAGAGTTCTTGACCCAACATAAATATATTACCAATCGCCCAGTACAGGGAAATACCGGCGGGGAAGCGAAAAGCTAGGATGAATATCATA
>JAGWNR010000040.1 GCA_028871265.1 Patescibacteria group bacterium | reverse complement strand
ATTTCTTGAGCTCGATTTTTTTCTCTACTTTCTTCTTGTTCTTGCGCGTCCAATAGACCTCGCCGGTCTCCTTATTTTTTAATTGAATTAGTTTATCTTGTGACATGGTTTTATTTGAGTCAGATCACTATACAGGAAAAAGGCCTTTGGTGCAAATAATTAATTAGTTGACATATATATCAATGCGGCGTAAAGTAATCTTGAAAGGACTTTATGAATACAGACCCAATGTTACGAGCATTTGTAACGGTTTTATTGTTTTCAGTTGCGGTAGTTTTGACCAGACTGGCCTACTTTTTCATCAAAGAGTTCTTGCAAAACAGGCGTAACAAAAGACAAGAACAATCGGCAACCAGACAAATCAAAAGGTATATGGAAAAGGAATGGCACAAGCAATACCGCACCATCAAAGATGATAAAAAGGCTTTGCTGGATATTTTGTCTAAAACCGATAGGTCGGATGGGAATAATTGCACAGTGTCTGAGCTGGAATACGAACTGCGCGGGCTTGAAATAGAAGAATTGACCAGTTTGGAGAACCGTTTGCTTTTTGGCGAAAAGCCAAATCCGTTACTACATTATCGAGCCAAGGAATTGCTCGACAAGCTAATCAGCCAATAATCATTCACGCCGGCCTCGCGGTCGGCTTTTTTATTTGCTCCGGCCTTCGAATCCTCCCTTGCCGCCAATCAAAAATCCGCTTTCGCGGATTTTCTCGTGTGCGCCGGGAGGGATTCGAACCCCCGTAGCCCATGGGGCGACTGGTTTACAGCCAGTTGCAATTGACCACTCTGCCACCGACGCGATGGAAAACTTCCGGAATTGACTTGTTAAAGGAAATAACGAACAAGTCAGATATCTTTTTCCGGAAGCCGGGCCAAAAACCCTCCCTCAAACAGTGAGGTACAGCGATTGTAGCATTATTACAACATTTTGCAAAAAATTCTTAACAAAAAATGGAGGCCTGCCCGTGCTTTGCCAAGGTTCCGCAGGACAATTGGAAATGAGCCACATTGGTTTGAAGAAATAAACGTGACTTGAAATACAGAACGGAGCCGCTGTGATATGGTGTAGTTTTTTGGCGATTTTCTCAATATAACCAATTGGTTATATTCTAAAAAGCTCAAAAAATGACGACCCGTACCCCACCTTTC
Source organism: Patescibacteria group bacterium (assembly GCA_028871265.1). Taxonomy (GTDB): domain Bacteria; phylum Patescibacteriota; class Minisyncoccia; order Phycocordibacterales; family PALSA-1337; genus JAGWNR01. The sequence goes on along the minus strand of JAGWNR010000040.1, from coordinate 5,187 downwards.
GACTTACTCCACCAACTCCGCCGGGTTTAGGATGATCGGGCTCTCACCTTTCTTTTTCTTTGAAGCAGCAATAGAGATCTCACCGTTTTTCATGGTGACAGAAACTGTGCCGCCCTTGGTCACACCTTGAGAGATCATCAGATTGGCCACTGGTGTCAGAATTTTGTTCTGAATAAGACGCTTTAGAGGTCGTGCGCCGTACTGCGGGTTGTAACCCTCTTTGGCCAGATAGGTCATGACTTCCGGTGCCACCGACAGATTGATACCTTTGGTGATGAGACGATCGACAACCACACCGACCTGAATACCGACAATCTTTTCGATCGCTTCTTTGGACAAAATGTCAAAGAGAACAATATCATCGACTCGGTTCAAAAATTCCGGACGGAAATAATCACGCAAACTTTCCAGGACTTTGTTTTTGACCCCATTGTAACTCTCTTTGTCCATTTCACCTTCATTTTTTTCGCCACCAGTCGTGTTAAAGCCCATGTGTTCCATACGCTGAATATATTGCGCACCAATATTTGAAGTCATGATAATAACAGTGTTACGGAAATTGACCGTGCGACCTTTCGAATCAGTCAGGCGTCCATTGTCCAAAACCTGGAGCAGGATGTTGAAAACTTCGGGGTGTGCCTTTTCAATCTCGTCGAAAAGCACCACAGAATAAGGACGATGGCGAACCATTTCGGTCAATCCTCCACCTTCATCATGGCCCACATAGCCAGGCGGTGCACCGATCAGTCGCGACACACTGTGTTTTTCCATAAATTCAGACATGTCGACGCGAATTAGCGCTTTTTCATCGTTAAAGAGGAATTCAGCCAACGCCTTGGTCAACTCGGTTTTACCAACACCGGTCGGACCCAGGAAAATGAATGAACCAATCGGTCGATTCGGATCGGCGATGCCGGCACGCGACCTCTTGATCGTATCGGAAATTTTTTGCACCGCTTCGTCTTGACCAATAATACGATGACGCAATTCGTCTTCCATCCTGGCCAATTTTTGTGCTTCTTCCTCGAGCATGCGAGAAACAGGAATGCCTGTCCAGCGCGAAACAACAGCGGCAATATCGGCATCGGTGATTTCTTCTTTCAAAAGGCGACGTGATCCCTGAAGTTTTTTCAAACGTTTGGTTTTAGTTTCCAAATCTTTTTCCAAGGCCGGAATAGTGCCATAGCGGATTTCAGCGGCCTTGGCCAGATCGGCGCGGGCTTCGGCACCTTCAGCTTCCAGCCGCAATGTTTCCAAGTCTTTCTTGATCCTTTTTATATCACTAATGGTTTCCTTTTCATTTTTCCATTTTAGCTCCAGCTCTGACGTTCCCTCTTTCAAATCGGCGATTTCCTTTTCAATTTTGGCAGTGCGGGCTTTGGCTTCTTTGGAAGTCTCTTTCTTCAAAGCCTCACGTTCGATTTCCAAGCGCATAATTTTACGCCTAGTTTCCTCTAGCTGTGGCGGCATGTTTTCCAGAGAAATTTTCAAGGACGAAGCGGCCTCATCAATCAAATCGACGACTTTGTCCGGCAAAAAGCGATCGGCAATATAACGGCTGGCCAAATCGACGGCGGCGACGATGGCGTCATCAGTTATGCGTACACCATGATAGAGTTCATATTTTTCTTTGAGCCCGCGCAAAATGGCAATGGCGTCCTCACGCGATGGTTCTGAAACATAAACCGGCTGAAAACGGCGGGTCAACGCCGGATCCTTTTCAATATGCTTTTGATATTCTTTCAGAGTTGTCGCACCGATAGCACGCAGCTCACCGCGTGCCAAAGCCGGTTTCAACATATTGGAAGCATCCATGGAACCTTCGGCGGCACCGGCGCCGACCAGTGTATGAATTTCATCAATAAAAAGTATGATTTTGCCTTCGGCGCGTTCGATTTCCTTTAAAATATTTTTCAGACGCTCCTCGAATTCACCACGATATTTAGTGCCGGCGATGAGCGAGCCCAGATCTAGCGACACCAGCTCTTTGTCCTTGAGCGATTCCGGCACATCACCCTGTGCCATGCGGATGGCCAGTCCTTCGGCAATAGCGGTTTTACCCACGCCAGCCTCGCCAATCAGAATCGGATTATTTTTGGTGCGACGCGACAAAATCTGAATGACGCGCATGATTTCATTGTCGCGACCAATAACCGGATCCAGTTTGTTGTCTTTGGCCAGTTTGGTGAGCGACCTGGTGTAGCGCGCCAGAGTGCGAAAACGTTTTGGTTTATCATCACCAGCAATCGGATTGTTGCGAATGTCTAGGAGAGTTTGAAGGACGACATCGCGATCTATTTTGAAACGTGCGAGGGTGTCTTTGGCCGGACCCTGGACGTCAAAAACCGCCAGAAATAGATGCTCGGTGGAAATGAATTCATCCTTGAGTTCGGTCGCTTCTTTGCCGGCGTGTTCGAGAATTGAGGCCAATTCCGGCGTCAAATAAATCTGATATGACGGCGCCAAAACAGACGAACCTTCTGGTGATTCCAGCTGCTCCAACACCAAATCGGTGAGCATCATGGTGTCAATTTCCATTTTGTCCAGGATGGACATGACCATGCTCTCTTCTTGCAAAATTAAAGCGGCCAGGAGATGCACCGGATTGACGTGATTTTGGCCGCGTTCAATAGCCAGCTCGTGCGCGCGACGGAGGGCTTCTTTGGCTTTGGTGGTGAAATTTTTGAGTGGTGGAGGCATAGGAAATGTAAAATGAAAAAAGTAAAAAGGAAAATAATAAACTCTAAAAACTATACTGATAGTAGCCTAAAAATGGTGCAATATCAAGCTCATGCAGGACTACCTGGGAATGGCGGCGCGAATGAGCGAAATAGGATAAAACTGCGCTGGAGTAGTTGAAGCAAACGAAGAAACGTATATACCGGAAATAGCGCCGGAAAGATTAAAGAGCGGACTTCCCAGCGAAACTTTTGACGAGGCAATGGTGGTAGAAATAACGCCAGAGCTAGAGGCGGCATTACCTGCACCAATTTCCTGGACAATACCCAAACCCAGCACACCACCCGTTGAACCGCCTAACGACACAACGGTATCACCTAATTTTGGAGTACCACCGAAAATCGCCGGCACAAATTCAGTCGAGGTTCCAATCAATACACCATTTTGGCGCACAGGATCCAGAAAAACAATGTCGCCGTTGACTTGAGATCTGACAACCACCAGCGGGTAAACATGACCATCGGAATAAGTTGCAAACGGATAGGTCAAATTACCGACTGCAGTTTTATCAGCCATAATCGTGCCATGTGCACTGACGACAATTCCTAAACCAGCCGTTGTCGATGAAACTCCGTCGTGAAGTAATGCAATACTCTTGGCAACCGTCGCGACTGTATTGGTCAAATTATCCGCTGGACTGGTTCCATTGTTTACGGCGGCCGTACCGGATGATAGTGAACCGCCGACAGTTTGCTCGATCACTTGTTGGATAGTGCTAGCCGGTCCAGAAGAATTTGAATTGAACAGCGCTAGCATTACAACACCGGTAGCGATCGATGTGACAAAAGAGACCAATATTGAAACCAGGACGATTTGTTGTTTAGATAGATGTTCCACGTCTAGATTGTGAGCTTTTTTTTGATGCGAGTCAAGAGACATGCAACAAACAAGCGTAATATTTACTTTTCTCGTCCTCGAAATTTGCTTGTACTATGCTTGTTTTTAATTTTATTACTTTGCACCAATCAAAGTCTTCAAATAACCCAGTGCTATTTTTACATCTCGCGTCGTAGTCAATCGACCAAAGGAAAAACGTAGTGATGATTTTGAATCGGCACCGATGGCGCGTAAAACATAGGATTCGTCCTCATCACGTAAACATGCGCTTTTGGTTGAGCACAGAATTCCTTTGGCATCCAGACGCAAAAGGAGCATCTCGGCATCGACGCCGGGAATAGTAATGTTTGAAATGTGCGACACGCGCGGTGCACCGCTGGAATTTATTATTACATCCTTGCGTATTTGACTGATTCCCCTTTCAAAAAGATCACGCAGTTCGGCAACGCGGCGGTTTTCACTTGAAATATTTTTTTTAGCGATTTCAAGTGCTGTGACAAAACCTTTGATCGCCGGAATATTTTCCGTGCCCGAGCGCAAATCGCGCTCTTGACCGCCACCGTAAACAATCGGTTCAATCGCCGCATTCCTCTTGACATATAGACATCCAATGCCGCGCGGACCGTAAATTTTACTACCATCAAGCGTCAGAAAATCAACACCCAGTTTTTCAACATTTAAATCCTCATACAGCGCCGCTTGGCACGCGTCGGTGTGAAAGAGAGGATAGTTATCACAAGCCGCGACGGCTTCAGTAAAAAATTTCTTTCTCGCATCACGTACAATTTTGGCAATCTCGCGAATCGGCTGAATAACACCGGTTTCGTTGTTGGCAGTCATAATTGAAATCAAATATGTATTCGGCCGGATCGCTTTCTTCAACTCATCTAGCGAAACCAGTCCGTTTTTATTGACACTGAGTCGTGTCACTTCGACACCATGCCTTTCCAGCATGTTTGCCGTTTCCATAATTGAAGAATGTTCAATAGCAGAAATAATGAGGTGGATTTTTTCACTTTTGCCACGCTTGGCCAAGCCGCTCCGATAAGCAGCGCGCCCGGTACCTTCCAAAACCAACCCGTTCGCCTCGGTGCCGCCGGAGGTAAAGACGATCTCATCCGGATGCGCGTGCAAAAAATCCGCCACACCACGATGTGCTTCATCCAACACTTTTTTAGCTTTGACACCAAGAGAATGGATGGATGAAGGGTTCAAAGGCTCGCGGCTCCACCTATCCATCTCATTCTTCACCCGCTTGTCGAGCGGTGTAATCGAGGCATAGTCCAGATAAATAGATTTCATGGCTTTAAATATACTCTTTTAATGCAAGTAAAAATACTTGACAAACTACTAAAAATGCGCGGCTTTTTGACTATGTCCGACTTCCACCCCTATGTCCGACTTCCACCCCTATGTCCGACTTCCACCCCTATGTCCGACTTCGTCCATCGGTCCACGATAGCAAGCCCGTTTATTTCCACCAACGCAAAGTCCCGACACAATCCCCGCTTCGGCGGGTTTTGTGTTTTTAGAGAAATATTTGTTATAATCATTTCATGAATTTCACTTTCGACACCACGACCATATCACTCATCGTTTTGTGCGCACTTG
>JAGWNR010000039.1 GCA_028871265.1 Patescibacteria group bacterium | reverse complement strand
GTGAGTCCAATAATTATTTTACTTATCGCAATTATTCTTGCACTCATACTATTCTCATTTGTACTCGGAAAGACGCCGATCAATAAAGCAAGTAAGGCGGCGGTGATCATACTCAATATTGTCTTTGTTGCAGCTACACTTCTTACCGTCGGAATGTTTCTATTGGTAGCTTTTGTTCCATACGCCGTGTTTCTCGTCGGTATGGGATTAACTGCATACGATTTTGTTCCCGGGTCTTCTACTGTGATCCCGATTTTGCTTCTCATTGCGATCATCCTCCTTGTGGGGTCATATACGAAGGGTAAGTCGACTCTTGTGCCCAGGAAACTATCTGGTCCCATTATTGCTTGGGTCGTGATTGTTATTGTCGTCGGTATAAATCTTGCAAGCTATATACCGTCGACTACGTTATTTAAAAAGATTATGCCTAAGGCACCGGTCACTATTGGCGGATTTGTGACACAAGCAAGTTTGTCCGCTATAACGAATTTTGAAAACAATAAAGATACCAAGGATTGCGCTATTGGTTGGGACGGTGCGACGCCTTGTAAGTATCTTTTAACATCGAATGACGTCACTTTTGAATTTGAAAATAATGCCTCTGATTCCTTGATGTATTCTCCTTCAGTTAAGGCTCACGTGTTTCCCAAAAATAACAATAGTGGTCTTTCAGGCAACTGTCCTGAAGTTACAATATCAGGCATAAATGGTGGTTCAGACTTCAATACACCGATTGTAGGTGGTCAGAAGTATCTTGTGAGTTTCTCCTGTCCCACTGGTATGCCGACTTCTCTTGAAGAATTTGATATAGGCACTACGATGAGCAATGGACCTAAATATAGCAGCTCGGCTGTTTATAGTTCGTCGATAATGATTCAATTTCCGAATTAGATACTAATAACATTACAAGCTAATTCCGTTCTAGTATCGTCCCACAGCGCGCACAAATATGAAAAAACCTCCTTGTGTGGAGGCTTTTTCAATACAGTGCAAAGAAGAAAAATTACTCCTTCTCTGTAATGTGATGCAAGACTCGCTCGGTGACACGACCGGCGGCATCCTTGGAACCCAGTCCAAAGGCCAAACCGACCGCCAAAGCCACCGCAAAGACAACACCCATGACAATAGTCTGAATGAGAGCCGCAGCGATACCTAGGTGAATTAGAGCCGCAATGAGGGCAAAGATCCAAATGGACCATTTGGTAATAACACCCAGCAAATGAGCCGATTTTACATGAGCGGCCTTGACCGAAGCAACCACCAATTTTTGCAGGGCGTCGGCTACAATAACCGCCACAATCAAAATTAGGATGGCAATGATAACATTCGGGATGTAATTGATGACGACGTCACCAAGGAAATAATTAACATCCGGCAAACCAATGATATTGAGCGCCAAAATAAAGCTAACCACAATAACAAACCACTTGAACAGTGCACCGATAAAGCGGCCACTATTCAGGTTATAACCGGCATTTTTGACAATTTCCTCCATACCGGCAGATTTGAGCAAAGAATCAAGCTTGATAGCCTTGATAATACTCTCGATTAAACGTTCCAAGAGAACAGCCAAAATCCAACCGATAGCAAACACCAACACTGCGGCGATAAAAGGAACAATGAAATTGAGCACTCCATAACCAATAGCCACTAGAACATCGTGGAGACTAATCCCAAAATTCTGAATCGAACTGCTATACATCATATTAATAATTAATTACTTGTAATAAAGCAATTATATCATTAATTCAAGCTTAAAATCATCAAACATGTGGATTATCCCGACAATAAACGGCTATTTTTGGTTATTTTTTGAACGAAAAACCGATTTTATCGATAAGAACGATGTATTTATAATCCAAAACGTCGCGAATGAGCCTGTCACTCATACCAGCACGATAGTTATAATCAGCTGTTGTCAAGAAAGAATAGCGTAATTCCCTGCCGATTTCTTTCTCTAAAATATCAATATGCCTAGCGAGGCTGTTCTCATTCACTTCATCGCCGACGATGAGAAGGTCCAATCTGGTGTCCGGCTCACGCACAAATATACCGGAAGCGATAGCCAATTTGATCTTGCCAATTGAAGCAATCTCATTGGTCAATTTATCATCAATACGCAGATTAGCCGCCGCCATGAGGTCGGTTAATATAGAAATATAAGGGAACTTACGATTCAAGAAATAACCAACACCTTTGGCTTTTAAAATTTTTGTTTTAGCGGCTGATTTTGCTTTCTTTGACTTTGTAACAATCGTTTTTTCTCTAACTACTAGGCGCTGGCTAATAATTCCAATTATTTTAAGTTCGTAAACGGTCTTTTTTAGAACTGATTCACGCATATCGGTATTTTTGGCCAATTCGCCGATTGTATAATTCGCCTCGGGATTAAACAAAAAAAGCCTCAGTAGCTTGGTTTTGGCTTCGTCGCCAAATAATCTTATTAGTGTTTTCATGAGATTATGAATTATAACAAAAAATAATTCAGCAAGCTAGGGCCATTCATAACATTTTGCCAATACAAAAACGCGGCTCAAAACCGCGCTTTTGTTTATATGCTAAAGTCGGATATTATTTATATTCGACTTTGCCGCCGGCTTCCTCAATTTTCTTCTTTAGAGCGTCGGCTTCCTCTTTCTTCATACCTTCTTTGACTACTGACGGAGCGGCATCGACTAGGTCTTTGGCCTCCTTTAGACCCAATCCCAGAGCTTCTTTGACTACTTTGATAACGGCAATTTTTTGTGCGCCAGCCGAAGCCAAATGCACATTGACCAAACCTCCGGCATCAGCAGCAGGAGCGGCAGCACCGGCGGCCGGAGCGGCTGATACTGCGGCAGCGGCTGTAACACCGAATTTCTTCTCGAGCAATTTTACTAGCTCGTTTAAGTCGATAACTGACATTTTTTCGATCGACTCAACGATTGACTTGAACTTTGCAGGGATTTCAATAGGTTGATTTTCCATATGATTTTAATATTATACTAATGATGTAACCAGACTTTCTCTTTAAACTTTCTTTTTTGCGATTTGATCCAAACTGACGACCAGCCCCTGGATCGGTGAATTAATAACGTTGGCAAACATTGCATACAAGGTTTTTTGCGACGGAATCGCGGCAATCGAGATCATGTGATCTTTGTCGGCAAAAGAGCCCTCAAAAACACCTCCTAGAATGCGGATGGCGTCTTTGTATTCTTTTTGAAAGGCATAGATTTCGCGAGCCGGAGCGATAATGTCATCGCCATAGGCGATGGCGACTTCCCCATCGAGAGCCGGCAAGGTGCCGGAAATCTTTGAGTCTTCCAGCGCTTTGGCGGTCAATGTTTTCTTGGCCACAAAAAGACCGACTTTTTCCGCTGTCAATTTCCGACGAATTTTGGTCGCATCGGCAACCTTGATACCGTGAAAATTGACGAAAACGACCGTTTTGGCCTTGGCGGCGATGCTCTGAACCTTTTCGATAATTTCTTTTTTTTCTGTTTTTGTGCGAGGCATAATAATTAAAGTAAAAAGGAAAATGCAAAAAGGAAATTTGGATTTTCTATTTTGCTTTTTCCGTTTTACTTTTTACTTTGTTTTTCGACCTTTCCAGGCACGAGTTCGCCATTCACCAAACGGTGAAGGCGAAAGAGATTGAGTACCTCAGAAGGGCTTAGTTCCGCCGTTAAACGGATGCCTTCTTTCTTCGGCCTTATAATGATAATAGCAATAATACAAAAAAATGCAAGTTTTGGAGTGTAATCTTTTAGACCTTAAACTCTATCACATCACCGTCTTTGACCACATAATCCTTGCCTTCGGTGCGAACCAGACCACGCTCGCGGGCGGCGGCATAGGAACCAGCAGCGAGAAGTTTGTCCCATTCGACAACCTCAGCGCGAATAAATTTGTCCTTGAAATCAGTATGAATGGCCGTACCGGCCATTGGCGCATTCCAACCACGGTGAATCGTCCAGGCACGCGATTCGTCTTCACCTGTCGTAAAATAAGTTATCAAATTCAAAAGTTCATAACCAGCCCTGATCAAAGCATCGATACCGTCATCTTTGGCGCCTTGCCCTTCGCGCATCTCAGCCTTGTCTTTACCTTCCAAATCTTTGAGTTCATGTTCCAAACCGGCATCAACAACAACATATTTTGCATTATTTTTTTTGAAAAAATCCAAAAGCGCCAGCCATTTTATGTGCGAGGTGTCACCTTGTACAGACTCGTCCAGATTTTTGCCGCCGCTCTTTTTATTCAAGACATACATGAATGGTTTCAAGGTGAGCAAATGAATTTGTTTGAGAAAGGGCGACTCGAATTCATCGGCAGCGACGGTCGATGCGAGCTGGCCTGATTCTAGAGCAATCTTTACCCTTTCAAGCACCTTTGATTCGATAACGGCGTCTTTCTTGCCGGCTTTAACATCCCTACCCAAATTTTGCAGACGTTTGGTGACAGTAGAAAGATCCGCCAAAACCAGCTCCAAATTAATTACCTCTATGTCCTTGACCGGGTCAATGCGATTATCAACGTGGATTATGTCGTTATCTTCAAAAATGCGTACCACCTCTACAATGGCATCTGTCTCGCGGATATTGGCCAGGAATTGGTTGCCTAACCCCTGTCCTTCCGACGCACCCTTGACCAAACCGGCAATATCGGTAAATTCAATCGCCGCCGGCACAGTTTTGCGTGATTTTGAAAATTCCGACAGCTTCCACAATCGCTCATCCGGCACCGCCACCACACCAACCGATGGATCAATCGTAGCGAAAGGATAATTGGCGATTAATACGCTTTTTTTGGTCAGTGCGTTAAAAAGAGTCGATTTTCCGACGTTTGGCAAACCGACAATTCCGATGGATAATGACATAGTTTTATTTTATCAATCCCTGCAGAGCGGCCTGATCTTCCTTCAAGACCGCCATGACCGCGTCCTCTTGACTCATGCCGCCGGATATTTTTGCCTGCACTTTTGTCGCCAGATTTTTGAAAAAATCCGGATTCTTTTCAATCAAATCTAAAAATCGATCCATATCGGCCTCGGGAACACCGGCAGCTTTTAGCTTGCTCTTTAATAATGATTTCATCAAAAAATTCATTGGATTTCTTTGGCTCCTCTCTCATAAGAAGTGAGGGGTAATTTTTGCCAATTATCAAAAACAGCAGTAATAAATTTCCACGAGGCGATTATTTCATCCGTAGAAGCAAACAGGGTTTGATCGCCCAAGAAAGCGTCGCCGATTAATCGCTCATAGTCATTTGGCAGATTTTGCCAGTGATCAGCCGGTACGTCACTATATTTGAATTTCAATGTTTTGGGCTCGACAGAAAAATTGCCCCCTGGCGTCTTGACAAAAAACTTGACTTTGATGCCTTCGTCAGGCTGTATTTTAAAAGTAATAATATTTTGTTCACTGCTGTCATTGTGATTACTCTTGAAATAAACATCAATTTCCGTACGCGAGTCACTCATAGCTTTTCCACTTTCCAAATAGAACGGTACACCTTTCCATCTAGAGGTATTTACGGCCGCTTTTAGACGAAAATACGTTTCGGTGTTTGAATCTTTTGGCACACCTGATTCATTACGATAACCGCTATATTGACCGCGAATTGTACAACCGCCGGCTGATGCAAGCGGTATAAAGCGCAGGTGTTTCAGTATGCGCGCCCGTTCTCGACGTATGTCAGCGGCAGAAAATGTATGCGGTCGATCCATAGAAATAATAGCCAACATCATAAGCACATGATTCTGTCCGACGTCTTTCAGGGCACCGACAGGATCATATGAATCCCCTCGATCCAAAACGCCATTTTTTTCAAATAATTTAATATGGATTTTAGCAATTGACCGGCGATCCCAAATCCGTTCAAATAATTGATTATGAAAACGGAAGGCCAGAATATTTTGCAAGGTTTCCTTGGCCAAATAGTGGTCAATGCGAAATATCTGCTCCTCTTTGAAAAGCTTACCCAATAATCGATCCAGCGCTCTGGCATGAGCGATATCATTACCAAAAGGCTTTTCAATGAGCACGCGCGTCCAACCGGTCCCTTCGGCGCATGGTTTGGTTAAATTTGAAGCTGACAAATTTTCCAAAATACCCTGATATAATGCCGGCGGCACGGATAGATGAAATAATTTGTTGGAACATTGGCCCCAGCGTTTGTCTATATCACCAATATTGGTAGCCAGACGATGATACGCCGCTGTTTCGTCGAATTGACCTTGTTCATAAACAATGTGATCCAAAAAATGCTTGACGTCTTCTTCTCTGAACTGACCGGGACGCACATTCAAACGGCTGCGAATCAAATCGCGAAATTCTTCGCGAGAAAAAGCTCTCCTAGCAAA
>JAGWNR010000038.1 GCA_028871265.1 Patescibacteria group bacterium | reverse complement strand
AATCGTGGCGATACTTTGTCGAATCGGGGTCAACACCAAACTATCGTAATTTTTGCCAAAATCTACACAACCGGCATATTTTGGACCGCCTTGATAGGCTCCACAGCCATTTGAAGTATGCACCGCATAAACAATAGTATAGGTGCTATCGCCCACAGAAGTTTCATAACTATAATTGGTATATGACTGACCGGCACCGACACCGCCGCCTGTAGAAGTACAGAACTTTATACCGTTAATCATCTGGACTGTGGCCAATGTCGCCAAGCCGGTTCTGTCACTAATTTGGCCTGGGTAACAACCGTTGCTGTCCAATTGGCTCAGATCAGTTTTTTCGACACTTGTTTGAACGGTCAACCCGGCATAATCGGTATTTAACCTGGGCGGGTACTCAAACTTTATGCCATTATTTTTATAAATAGCCATACCGGTGGTTGGATCCAGTTTGAAGGCGGTTGCGTTATCCCACTTTATAGAAGCCGTGACCTGTTCAAAAGTTTGCAGTGAAACTGCTTGATAATCGGCGGAAAAGTGAATATACGATTTGTTTTCAAAAGGAAATATCGCTTCGACATGATATGGTTCTCCGCTAACCGCGCTATTGTAAAACAGTTCCTTGCCGGCCACACCGTCCGCGATGACATCTTTGACATTATAAATATATTGATCATTTTTTTGAAAACGACTGACCATTTGATCCAATGTCTCATTTATCGGCTGACCATTCATATCAGTATCCGGCTCGATTAATACGGAAAATCCGTAATTCGGCGGCAAGAAAGAAATATTTGCTTGCTCCGAACCATTATAATTTGAAAAATTTTCTTGCGGTCTTGCCCAACCGACCGGATATTGAAACGATACGCCGAAATTATCATATGTTTGCAAACCGTCGCTCGATGATGCCTGCTGGGTATTGACTGACACTGGCGTGCTGGTCGATAACAAGACTTGGCTATGCCAACCAAAGAGAGAGCCGATAAACGTCAGTAGCGATAAAAATATATTTTGCATGTAATTATCTTACATCTCCATCGAACTCTTCACAAATAGATAAATACAAACTTTATTCACGAGAACAGTTACTAAAACAGCGATGACGGCACTGCCGATAACATCGATCGGGTGATGCACACCGACACATACCCTGCCGACAGCGACGAGAGCGGCTAAAATCCAAAGCACTAAACCCAACTTTTTATTCCACATTGTACCAATCATCGCAATGGACGATACCAATAGCGCATGATCGGATGGAAAGCCATTGTCAGCCGCATGCGGAATGAGCGGAGTAAAATTACCGACAACGAACGGCCTAGGATCGTAATAGAACCATCCGCAAATAACCGCGATTGCATAAGTGAGCAGCGCGGACGATATGGCGAATATGACCATATGTTTCCAGTTTGTTCGCGGCTGTGACAAAAAATAAATGCCCCAGATCAAAACCGGCAACACAAAAAGATATTGAGCGCAGAATATGAAAAAATTGTTCATTGGACAAATATTACCACAAAAACGCCGGCAAAATATGTGGCCCCGTCGCTTTGTGGTTCACTAGGCTAACTATTTTGAGCCCAATCACCAGTTTTATATAGATAATCCAACTACCATTGCAGAGTCGATCGATACCGATGGACAAAGTCCTGATCAAGTCGTAGAAAAGATTATTCAGAAATTGAACTAACCGAACAAAATTGTCCGTGTTGAAATTATTTCTCGATCGAAAATATATTTTCCTCCAACCATTGGCTTTTCTGTTTTTTGTATTCTTCTCTACTTAACCCTGACAAAGTACGCTTGAATTCCTCATATCTTTTTCTCAACTCTTCATCGTTACGCAACTTGTTAATAAGTTCCCTATGTATACCTACCATCTTGTTGTCCGCAGACATAATCTGCACGGCGACTTCGACATTATCGACCATCTTTTTTAAAAAAGACGTCTCCTTGACGATGGGACCTTGTTTGTATCCATTTTTAGAGAGAATATCTGAATCAGCCGCAATATCATCACTTATCACTAATATATCCAACTCCGGTCTTCCGGCCATTGGCACGGCCATAGAACCGACAATCTCGACATGAGACATCGGCAGTAGATCAGAAACCTCACCGACCATTTTTTCTTGGAGAAGAAGTATTTCTGTTGTCGGATCAATAACTGTTTCAATTCGGGTTTTCATAGTAAAAGTATATCAAAAATGACAGAAATCTTATAAACCTTTAATATATTCAACTGTTCTTGCAAATTTTTCTATCTTAGCTAACGCATTAAATTGCTTGGAGTTAGAAACATTCTTTATATTTGATAAGATCTGGAAATATATGGCAAATGATTGGGCGTTTGCTTCAAGATTATTGACTTTAATACCATATTTTTCTGAGAGAAAACCGTATTCCTTAAGCAGATCACCAAGAGCATCACTTTTATTTCTAGCAAGTTTCTTTATAGCTATAAACGCGATGAAGATGACAAAATCGATACGATAATCCTTATTAAATAGAACTCTGTTCGGATTGAGACTGAGTTCCATCCTCGGTAAATCAATCTCACTAAATATCTTCTTGCTATCTTTCGTTAAAAACGAGGTCGATTGTGGACACAGATAGAGATCAACCTGTAAAAGACCGACTTCGGTTTTATACAGCACAAATGAATGCACTCCATCGATTGGAGCATTTTGGGGTGGTTCGCATAGATGGACAATCTCACCTATCTCAGAGTACAACTCCATTCGCTTCGCTAAAACATCCTTTATGTCAGAATCCTTATACGTAAACCATATATCAATATCACTCAACTCATCCGAATCGCCTCTACCAACAGAACCGAACGTGTGAGCCTCGATCGCTTTGTCTTTGAAGACATTAATCGTGTTGTTCAATATCTTTTCTCTAGCCCTCGTCATGCGCCCAATGAACCTGTCTTTACGAGCTTTTCTGTACTCGTCCACGATAAAGTCATACTCGGGGTGCCCCGTGATCCAGTCATCGAGATTAGTCCAAGATAATCCGTGGAAACCGAACTGACACGCATATGTCCACTCTTCGCCTTCGTAGCTAAACTTTTCAGCAAGCTCTGCTGGTGCAAACTTGACCCCCTCTTTTTCGAAGAGATCTCGATGCCAGACGCATATAGCTACATCTTCGGGATGCACTTTAGGAATCTTTCCTTCGCGAGCCAACTGGGCTCCGACATCCAAAATTTTCCTGCTTCTAATCGAAAAGCCTCCATTTCCTACAATCTTGCTGCCCACAGAATTCTTTGGAAAAGCGAAATTCTTGACCGACCAGTCTCTGACAAGCCATGGAGAACCGATATAGTCATATTTTAAAAACTCATCGGACCAACTTTTCGGATTCAGGATAAAGCCATCGTATTGTATGACCAGCACAAATTCGGTATCGACATATTTATACAAATCTTCAATGATAAACCTAGAATATTCTTCAACTGAACCGATGTGAGGTATAGGCACCAGATGTGTGTCCGTAGTTGGCAAGGAGGTTAACAACTTTACTGCTCCAAACTCTATATCTTTCATCGAGACATCCATAGCGGCTTGAAGTCTTTCGACATTCACACAGTCAATCCCGAGAAGTGTTACGTTTGATAATTTTCTTTTCATTATTATATGTTCCCACTTTATGGGGTAAATTTCATTGCTGCCAGACTTGGATTCGAACCAAGATAAACGGATTCAGAGTCCGTTGTCCTACCATTAGACGATCTGGCAATGTGATACAGAACATCCATACGATACTCGAAAATGGCCGATTTTTCAAGCATTTACACCTATGTCCGACATAGTGATGCTATACTTTACACATGAAGCGTTCATGGAGAGACAACGTGTCGGCTTGGGGACTGTGGGAATACGCGGTGGTTTTGGCGGTGCTGGCCGCCATTGGTCTAACTGGCGGCGTCACCTTGAAATACCTACCGACACCACTCTTAGTTATAGAACCTAAAACCATCCTCCAAGGCGACCCCGTCATGTTCATCGTCGCCACCTCGACCGAAAATATCATTGATGGCAAAGTCACCGCCCGCTCGTCAAAAAATTCAGCCACCCTCCACTTCTTCCCTTTCCACAACGGCACTGCCGCTCTCTATGCTATTGATCTAAACCAAGCCACCGGCACAGCAATTGTTCAAATCGATTTTAAAAATGGTTTAACAATTTCAAAAAACTTTAATATTACTGCTCGATTAAAACCTCATGAAAATCTGGCTATTCCGGCACAGCTGGGCGGCAACAGTATCGCCAACCAACATCGGGTTGTATCAGTTCTCGCCAGCGACAATTACCAGCTGTCACTGGCAAAAAGTAACACCAAACAAATTTTGGCCAGCAGTACATTTAATTTTCCCATTCCACGCGATAGCAAAGGTCAAGTTCATATCACCGATTCATACGGTTATGTTCGTGAGAGCGGCGCCGCAGAGATTACACACAGAGGCATCGATTTCCATGCCGCCACTGGCACGCCCGTCCTCTCCATCCATGACGGCATCGTTCGCCAAGCGACTTATTATGAAGTCTACGGCAACACCGTCGTAGTCGACCACGGCTCGGGCATTCTTTCGATGTATATGCATTTAAATGATATCGGTGTTCATGTCGGTCAAGAGGTGCGCCAAGGTCAATTACTAGGTCATTCCGGTGAAACCGGCTACAGCGAAGGGCCACATTTGCACCTTTCTATCCGCGTCGATGGTATTTCCATCGACCCGGCAGTTTTTTTCAAGCTTTTTAACGTAAAGTAGAATGCGCCTTGTTTCAGAGAACAAAACATGATATAAAACTGTTAGTTAAAAACGTTCACAACAAAACAATTAACAAGGAGCACGTATATGCAGACTGCATACATTAATGGAGCGGCCTGCATTGGCCGAATCCATGTTGACAGTGATAACCTTTTTCTGCGGCAGCAAGTCGTTTCTGCCCTCAAAAACCTCTGTATCCCCTTTAACCATTGGGGGACTTACAAACAATCCAGATCCATCGGCAAACTTGTCGAGTATCTCAAAACTGGCGAGGTTATTTGGGATGGCACCAGCGATACTCATGTCATACCGGTTAGCGTCGGTCATGTCCGTTTCATCAAAAATCGTCAACTGATCGAGCTTCGTGACGTCGGTCAGATATTCAGAAATGGTCATGAGCACAAACGATCATTTTCCGGAACATTTGGTGAAAAAATCATGACTAAAAAAGGTGAGGATGGTATAGCAACCGTACGACGAGGATTGTAGGAAGAGCTGGGTCAAAAGGAACCAAGCTTTGCCAACCCTGAAAATTACGACGTGCGTTTTATCGAATTCAGAGAACAAGGACCGGAGGAATCAGAATACTGGCCGGGTCTACCCCATCACCGCCAAGAAGAAAGATTCAAGGTAATATATACTCGTGAAATATTCAGGGTTTTCATCAAACCTTGTCTGTATCACGACGAATACGTTCTCAGCGAACATGATAAAACAACCGTTTTTCGTTGGGTTCCAATTGAACCTGATTTTATTGAGCAGTAATCAAAATACCGCGCGATTGAAAAATCGCGCGGTTTTACATATATAACTAATTAGTTATATTTGCAAATTGATCAAAAAAGCACCGAGATGCCTGCGCTATTTAAGCGCTCGTATTTTCTTCTATTACTACCCTACCTTTTTTACGCGTCTTGGCTGCTTTGAGAAATTCAGTGAATAGCGGGTGCGGCAGGAGTGGTCTGGCCAAAAATTCCGGGTGGAACTGCGTGCCCAGGAAAAATGGGTGTTTATCGCGTGGTAATTCGGCGATCTCCATCAGTCGACCGTCCGGCGAACGACCCGAAAAAACAAGACCGGCTTTTTCCAGACGCTCGATATATTTCGAATTAACTTCATAACGATGACGATGACGTTCCTTGATTACGGTAGTTGGTTTGGGAAGCTTTTTATTTTCAAAGTACGAATAGGCTTCTTGAGCAACCGTGTCCTTACCCAACCGTGCCGGATACAAACCCAGGCGCATGGTGCCACCCATATCACCCTTGGCGATTTTTTCCTTTTGATCAGGCATGACATCAATGACCGGATGCGGCGATTTGGGATCTATCTCCGTAGTATGAGCCCCATGCAGTCCCAGTACGTTCCGGGCATATTCCACCGTCATTAATTGCATGCCGTAACACAAACCAAAATACGGAATATTATTTTCGCGAACATATTTGATAACGTTCAATTTGCCCTCAATACCGCTAGCCCCAAAGCCACCCGGCACAATGATGCCGTCAAGACGATTAAGGTCGGAAAATGGCGTGGGCTCCTGCGGATCGGAGTCGACGCCTGCTGGCGTCGCTCCTGCTCCTCGGCCTCTTCGGCCTCCGGAAGCCCCGCCGGAACCCACGCCATTCTCCTCCCTTTCAAAATCCCTGGCGTTGATGGTATGTATCACGGCCTTGATCTTGTTTGCATAGGCCGAAAACTTGACGGCCTCAAGTACCGAAATATAAGCGTCCGACAAAATAAAATCACCAGTATTAAAATATTTACCGACCACGCCAATATGAATCTCTTTGTCGGCATGATCCTTGATGCCG
>JAGWNR010000037.1 GCA_028871265.1 Patescibacteria group bacterium | reverse complement strand
CCAAAGGCGACATCTTTAGTTTCGTCGAACAATTTGAAGGTTTGGATTTTATGGGCGCTTTGAAATTACTGGCCGATCGCGCCGGTGTGCCCTTGAACTTTCAAAACAAAGAACAAAAAACTGAGCGTGAACGTTTATATGCCGTCATGGAGGCCGCCTACATTTTTTATCAAAGCCAGCTAGCCGGCGAGCCGTTGGAATATTTGAAAAAAAGGGGAGTTAAAGAGGAAACTGTGCGCGAATTTCGCCTGGGTTGGGCGCCCGATGGCTGGCGCAATCTCCGTGACGCTTTGGCTAAAAAAGGTTTTAGTGATACCGATATGGAAAAAGCTGGTTTAACAAAAAAAAGTGACAAGGGATATTACGACCGCTTTCGTGGTCGTGTCATGTTTCCAATAATGGATTCTTCCGGTCGAGTTATTGCTTTTTCCGGCCGACTGCTCCATGAAAAAGAAGGCGAGGGCAAGTATATAAACACGCCGGATTCGCCGCTGTATGACAAATCGGCGGTACTTTACGGCATCGACAAAGCCAAAGGTGAAATTCGCAAGAAAAATTATTCCATTTTGGTCGAAGGCCAAATGGATCTGATTATGTCACATCAAGCCGGCATTAAAAATACGGTTGCTGCTTCTGGTACCGCCTTGGCCGATGATACGGTTTCGCGTGAGCATGTGACGAATAATTTAGGACTGGTTCGCAGACTTTCGCCGAATGTGCTAATTGCTTTTGATTCCGACAAAGCCGGTCGAAATGCCGCTTTGCGGGCGGCGCGAATTGCTCTCAACCTAGGCATGGATGTAAAAATTGCCGATATCGAAGGCGGCAAAGATCCAGCCGATTTGGTTCTATCTGATCCAGAAAATTGGAAAAATACCTTGCGTCACGCCAAACCGGTCATAGAGTTTGTACTGGATGGGATCATGAAAGAAAAGAACGATGCCAGGAAACTGCCAGCTATTATACGCGAAAAAATCTTGCCATTTGTAGCCGAAATCCAAGGCGCCATGGAGAGGTCACATTGGATAAAAATGATTCATGATAAAACCGGGCTGTCCGAAGAGGCTGTGCGCGACGACTTGAAAAGTATTTTGGAAAAGAAAATTGTCGAAACAACCAGAACAACCAGAGAGACCCAATCAAATTCAAAAACTTCATATGCCAGGATTGATTTGGTGGTTCGCAAACTCCTAGGGTTATTATGGCAAGCGGAAAAAACCGGTTCTATGGATACAAAAAAATATTTCGACAATATGCAGAGGATCGCCGGCCCGGATTACAGAGAGCTTGTTACTGCTATTGAGCCATACAAAGATGAGCTGATTCTCGAAGCGGAGATAACTTTTGGTACCGGTCGTAATGCAGAGCTGGAAATTGCCGAGCTACTGATTAATTTCGAAGAAGACTTTATCAAGAAAAAACTGGCCATCGCTATGGCTGACCTGGCTGCTGCCGAACGTGCCAAAGATGTCACTGCTTCCAACGCCGCTGCCAAACTTTGCCAGGAACTTTCCAAAAAATTGGCTGAGGTAGGGAAGAAAAAATAAAAAAATCCGTGCAAAGTGCACGGAGATGAAAATGAAAAGTCTATAAAATCACTTGATTCCATAGACTGAATGAGATTTGATCCAATCTAGATCAAACTCGGAGGCAAAAAGACCTTGCTTGGAAAGTTGTAAGCCACTTTTAACGTGTGGCGTGAAATTACTTGGCAGACAACCTGGTGATGACCAACGAATGTCGTCACACTTTTGAGGCTCCATAATTTGCGGTTCACCTTGCCAACGCCGAACACTGTAAAAGAAATCAATACGATTGCCGGTCTCGTCATGTTTTGGTCTAGCAGAAACATGAGTAAGCACAAGAGCATCTCTTTCAATTATGATACCAAGCTCTTCCTTGGCTTCGCGAATCATGGCTTCGGTTGGTAATTCACATGGTTCAAGATGTCCGGCGCATACTTGATACATACCGTCTTGATAACCGGTGTTACAGCGTCGCATGATAAGAATGTCACCGTCTGCTCGTTCAAGTATGAGATAAACTGCGACTGCCGATGTTATTCGATTTTTCATTTACTTGTTTTCCTTTCTGGTTTGAACCCTATCACGCACTTATCCACATGTCAATGTTGCATTCAAGGTTGAATGTAGTATGATGTGGTCTCATCGCACGTCACAGCCTATATGGCATCAAAAAGCTCGTCAAAAAAAATACATAAGAAGGGTAGTAACACGGCTTCAAAAAAGCCTATTTCAATAAAAAAGAAACCGACACCGGCGGCAAAACCGGCAGATAAAAAAGCCAAGCAAGCAAAAAAAGATTTTGAACAAAAAGCCAATAAACTCATTGTCAAAGGCAAGGAGCGCGGTTTTGTCACGTATGATGAAATATTGAGGGAATTTCCAACTGTAGAACAAGATGTCGGTTTTTTGGAGGATCTCTACGGAAAATTTAGTTTGGCCGGCATAGACGTTCTAGAGGGTGGAGGACTTTTGAATGTGGAAAAGGATGCCGCGCCGGCGCCAAAACGCTATTCCTATAGTTCGCGCAGTTCTGATTCGGGATATGATTCGATTCAAATGTATTTGCGCGAGATTGGTCAATATCCGCTCATTAATGCGTCGAGGGAAAAAGAGCTGGCCAAGCGTATTACTCAAGGCGATGATGAAGCGAAAGGATTGCTCATAAAAGCGAACTTGCGTCTGGTCGTTTCGATTGCCAAAAAATACGTCGGTCGTTCGCCGGATTTGACATTGCTAGATCTTATCCAAGAAGGCAATTTGGGTTTGCACAAAGCGGTCGAAAAATTTGATTGGACCAAGGGTTATAAATTTTCTACTTATGCTACCTGGTGGATTCGTCAGGCTATCACTCGCGCTCTGGCTGATCAGAGCCGCACCATCCGTGTGCCGGTGCATATGGTTGAGACTATTGCAAAATATAAACAGGTCGTTCGTCGTTTGACGCAGGATTTGGGGCGCGATCCTCTGCCAGAAGAGATTGCTTTGGAAATGGGGTTGGAAATTGATAAAATTTATCAAATTGAAAAAATTGATCAAGAAGTCGTTTCGCTGGAAAAGCCTGTCGGTGATGATGGTGATGATAAATCTACGCTGGGCGATTTTATTGCCGATGATCAGATTTTGTCGCCAGACCAAGAGTCATCGCGTCGCATATTAGGTGATCAAGTTCGAGAAATTTTGAATGAACTTTCCGAAAAAGAGCGTAAAATAATTGAAATGCGCATTGGACTTTTGGACGGTATTCAACATACTTTGGAAGAAGTAGGCAAGGAATTCGCTGTTACTCGCGAGCGCATTCGTCAAATCGAAGCCAAGGCGCATGAACGTATCCGTCAGCATGACAAAGCGGCCAGGTTGAAAAGTTATTGATTTTATAAATTGATACGTATTTTATTTCGAAAGAGCCGGTAGTATTCTTGTGTTATGATTCAAGGATGAACAAACAGCCACTGGACTATATATTTAAAGACAAGTATGCCAAATTAAACATCGCTCAGCGCCAGGCGGTAGACGCTATAGACGGTCCAGTCATGGTCATAGCCGGTCCGGGTACGGGCAAGACGACGATTCTCACCCTGCGTATCGCTAATATTCTGCGCCAGACCGACACACCTGCTCACGGCATATTGGCTATCACATATACCGACGCTGGCGTGAAAGCGATGCGCGGTAAACTGCGCGACCTAATCGGCAATCGCGCTCATGAGGTTGCACTCCACACTTTCCATAGTTTTGCCTCGGCCATGATCGCTGAATATCCGGATCATTTCTTGCACCTTGACGGCTTTACCAACATGACCGACGTCGAACAGGAGTCGCTCATACGTGACCTCATAGTTGTGCCAGAATTCAAGACACTCCGACCATTGGCCAAGCCGGACGCATATATTCCGGCCATTTTGAGGACTATCGATGACGCCAAGAGGGAGGCTATGACACCGGAAATGGTTCGACAGTATGCACGTCAGGAAATAGAGCGCATCAAGAGCGACGAGGCCTCCATCTCGACCCGCGGCGCGACCAAAGGTAAGCTCAAGGCCGAGGCAGAGGAGCAGATCGGCAAATGCGAGCGCACCATCCTCTTTGCTGATGTTTATGAGAAATATGAAGCCGCCAAGCGGAAGGAGAAACGGATGGATTTTAACGACCTCATCATCGAGCTTTTAAAAGCGATGGAGCAAGACGAGCTTTTCCTGCGGCTCATTCAAGAACGTTTTCTCTACATCCTGGTCGACGAGCATCAAGACACCAATGACGCGCAAAACCTGATCGTCAAGGCTATTGCTCAGTTCTTTGACGTGCCAAACGTCTTCATTGTCGGTGATGAGAAGCAGGCTATATATCGTTTCCAGGGCGCGTCGGTGGAGAATTTTCTGGCGCTGCAAAAACGTTGGCCGGGTATGAAGGTTATATCGCTAGAGACCAATTATCGCTCGCACCAGGGCATCTTGGACGCATCATTTTCGGTTATCGAGAATAATTATGAAGGCGACGAGCATCGTGACCTGCGCATCGAATTGAAATCTGGGTCAAGTGATGAGCCGCGGCCGATTGACATTGTCACTGGTGAAAATGTGGCGGCTTCAGAAAGTTACCTGGTCGATCAGATCAAAACCATCTCGAAAGGTGAGTCCAAAGCGACAGTGGCAGTCATCACCAGACGCAATCGCGATCTGGAGCGCGTCATACGCTTGCTGGAATCGAATGGTATATCTGTCTCGTCCGAACGAAGTATTGATATATTTCACCATCCAATAGGGACGGTCTTCTTTGACCTAATCGAATATCTGGTTGATCCCTCAAAGGCCGACGCTCTGGGCAGGACATTAGTTGCAGGTATGTGGTCATTAGAATTTGATCAGTCCGCAGATCTCATCAAGCAGTTGCGTGCAGGCAAGATAAATGATCTCAATCATAAACTGCCATCGCTCGCTCGCCTTCAAAGGAAAATATTGGAAGACGCGCCGGTCGGCTACATCATTGCCGCCGCCGAAGAGTCTGGATTTACCGGTCTGGTGGCCAAGGATCCTTCATACATCCATGTCTGGCGCGGTATTGTCGCTCTGGCCGAATCGCTCGCGCGTGACGGCAATATTATCAGTCCAGTCGAACTGGTCAAATCGCTTTTGGCCTATCGCCAGTCCGCCGAATCCAAAACGGTCAAGGTTTCTGTTGGCGCGCCCGATCTGCCGATTCGCGCCATGACTGCCCACGGCTCCAAAGGACTCGAATTCGACTACGTTTTCATGCTGTACGCGACTGAGGAGGCCTGGATCGGCCGCAGTCGTGGCTCATCGTTCGTCTTGCCCCAGAAAGGCGTTAGTAACGACATCCGCGATATACGCCGCCTCTTCTACGTGGCTCTCACTCGCGCTCGTCGGCATTGTACCGTCATAACTGCTTTGGAGGAATCGGATGGTAAAGTTTTGACGCCGCTCAGGTTCATTGACGAGATTGATAAAAATTACATTGCTGAAACTACATTACCTCGTACAAGGTCAGACCTTGTACAGAGGTCAGACCTTGTACAGAGGTCAGACCTTGGTGAAAAGCTTACTAATCTAGCAAAAGAGACCCTCCTTACAAAAGGTCTATCCGTGACCGCTCTAAACCATTTCTTGGAATGTCCGTCGAAATTCCTATACTTGAGCATCCTCAAATTGCCGCAAGCGCCGTCTGTCGCCGCGGAGAAGGGCACCGCTATGCATGAGGCGATGGCAGCCGCCTGGAAGGCGAGTCAAAAGTCAAAAGTCGAAAGTCAAAACATCGAAGAGATCATAAAAGAGTCGGTTGTGAATTATCTGACTGAATCATTCTTGTCATCAGCCGAAAAAGAGCTGGTAAAAGCAGAACTATCCGAGAATGCACCAGCCGTTGCCAAAGCGCTTTTGCCGCATTTTACTATGTATCAAT
This sequence comes from Patescibacteria group bacterium, assembly GCA_028871265.1. GTDB lineage: Bacteria > Patescibacteriota > Minisyncoccia > Phycocordibacterales > PALSA-1337 > JAGWNR01. The sequence continues at coordinate 672 of JAGWNR010000037.1, read as the reverse complement.
CAAATGCAAATATCGCCACTGAAAAATGGGTTGAAACCATATTTGAAGGCTCATTTGACGATCAGAAAATCATCATTCCAATTCATGGCAAGCTAGACGCCATTGTCGAGTATGGCGATTCTATAGACGTCTTTGACTATAAAACCCGCGAAGGCATGTCGGTGAATGAGATAAAAGGGGAGACCAAGAATTCTAGCGGCGATTACTTCCGCCAATTAGTATTTTATCGCATGCTCCTAGAAGGCGATCCGTTCAAGCGCGGCAAAAGAATCAAACCGGCTCTTGTATTCCTCACGCCGGACAAAAAAGATCGCTGCCCCATAGTCTCGTTGCCGATTTTACCGGCCGATATCGAGATTGTGAAAAATCAAATCCAAAAATTGATTGACAGCGTCTGGAGCGGTCAAATTGCCGGCCAAACTTGTGCCGAATTGGATTGTGAGTGGTGTGGTTTACTGAAAATAAATAAAATTTAAAAAGATTGTAAGCCACTTTAAATTCATTTACTGTGTTGTTCCGCCAGCTGATAACAATGTGTCAATTGTCGCTTTGAGCATTGATAGTGGTTGAGCGCCTTCTATCGGAATCGGCGAGCCGGTTTTGGTTACGATGTATGAAGTTGGTGTGCCCTGGATACCCATGGCTGCACCGCTCTGGTATTCCTGATCAATT
>JAGWNR010000036.1 GCA_028871265.1 Patescibacteria group bacterium | reverse complement strand
TGAGAAGAAAGTCTGAGCGCCGATTATAAAGAGTGTCAAAGCCACTATGGAATTTTTAAACTGATCCAGAGAGCCAAAGCCTGAATGGATCCAATTTGCGGCGATTACCGAATATATGGCAATGCCAACAAAACACAAAAATAGTCCCAAAAAACCGGCTTTTTCAATGGTTATTATCTTAAATAATCTTTCGACAAAATAGTTTGCTTCACCCAAATGTGTCATGGCGTATATTTTGGCAAAAAAAGCAAAGAAGACCAGTTCGTACCCCAAGATAATCATGGCCGAGGCTAAAAACATCGGATGCACGAACAATTGAACTCCAAAGACGGTTGGTGAAGTTAAATACAGAGTAGACAGCACTATTGTGCCGATTATAAACAATGTTGCACCGGGAATAAAAAATAAATAAAGTGGGGAATACAGCAATATAAATCTCAGATGTCGCCAGCCGTCACGGACCGAGCGCAGTTTGGAGTCGCCTATGCGCGGTTGGTAATGTATAGGAATCTCGACCATAGACAAACCTTGGCGTGCAGATTTCATAATCATCTCGGAGGCAAACTCCATACCATCGGCATGGAGTTGTAATTTTGTTAGTGCTGAATGTGAAATTGCGCGGGCGCCACAGTGTATATCGCCGATCTTGACCTTGAAAAATATTTTTACAAAAGCTGATAATACAGGATTTCCGACATAGCGATGATGCCATGGCATAGAGCCGTTTTCAATGCCGCCTTGGAAGCGATTACCAACAATCAGATCCGTGCCTTTTCTTAGTTTTTCTAAAAATAGGGGAATATCGGAAAAATTATAACTACCGTCCGCATCTGAGAGATAAATATAGTTACCTTTGGCTTCTGTTAATCCTCGCCGACAGGCATTGCCGTAACCCGGCTGCGATTCATGGATCAATTTTAATTTCGGTAATTGCTTGGCCATCGTTTGTACTATGTGGCAACTGCGATCGGTTGAACCATTATCAACCACTAAAATTTCGGCGGCTATATTATTTTTATCTATGACTTTTTTAATCTCGTCCAAACAAAAGCCGATTGCTTTTTCTTCGTTCAAACATGGCAAAATTATAGTTAGCTCCGGTTTGTTAATGTCTCTGTGATTCATGGTATGATTATAAATATGATATTGGCGTTAGGTTTGATATTGCTCCTGGCTCCGTTTATTCTCACATTTAACTTTAAAGACAAGAAATCAGGGTTTTTGTGGGTTTTTGTCTGTGTGATTATCGGTCAAACCTTGATCGGTCTCACAACTCAATATTTTCATGTTTTTAGTTATCTGTCCACGGTAATAATAAATGTTTGTGTTGATTTGTTGGTAGTGTCGATCAGTGTTTTTTTGCCAAAATATTCTATAAAATTATCCGGTATTAAACCGAACTGGTTCGTCATATTTGCCTGTTTAATTGTTTTTTTGGAATTATACTCCGTCCATTTCGCATATACCGGTACTGTGGCACATATAGATGGGAATTCAAACGTTTTGTTGCAATCCTTTCCGTACCCGTCGTTTTCTGATGAGTGGTCGGCAATTGCCATTGCCAACTATTCAATAAAAACACACGCTTTACCGACCGTAAACCCGTTAGATGGATCAATCATGATGCATCCGCTAATAGCCTTTTTCTCTCTCATTTCGGAATTGTTTTTGTTACTAGGCCAAACACCACTTTTGGCATATCAAGCGTTTGCTTTTGTGGGGAGTTTAATAATAGTTGTCCTGATTTTTGTTGTTGCGGGAGACGGGAAAAAGTTTTCTAAAATATCCGGCGCCGTAGCCGCATTGGTTGCACCGCTTATTACGACCAGTGGAAATTTGCCCGGTTTATGGTCGCTAATACCGGTTACATTGGGCATTATGTTTTTTCTGGTTGCTTTTATAGCGGTCAAGATAAAAGATCTGAAATTATTTCTAACATCCAGCTTTGGCGCTCTCATAATTTATCCACCGATGATTATTTTTTTGATTCCCCTTGGTTTTGCCGCCGGACTAATTTCCGGGCATTATAGTCGTAAAAAAATTTTCCAAGTCGGTTTCGCATCAATTATATTGGTTGCGTTACCGGCCACTGTAATAATTTTGGTGATGTCTAGGTCATCCGGTTTTTTACCTACAATCGAACTGGTTCGGTCATACATATTTAGAAACAGTTTAGATGGCGGGGTTTCATCTTATGTAATTTGGGACATAATACCATGGTATTTTTTGGGCTTGGCGGCTATTGGGTTATGGCATTCGATTGTTTCTAGATGTTGGTCGATAATTGTACCGCTCGGGGTCGGTTTTGTCTTTTGGTCAATATATGCTTTTACAACACATTTGCTAATTATCGATTATCCTAGGGTTGTTTATGTGACTTCTATCATGCTTGTTATTTTATCCGGTCAGGGTTTTGACAAGCTCATGGAGTGGTTAGTCAAGGTCGCTTTGAAACCAACTTGGATAAAGCCGATTATGGTCATTTTTATTTTTGCCATGACAATAAGCATGTTGTCATACCCGTCGGATGCCTGGAGCAGACTGACTTTCACGATGACTCAAAATGGCCATCAAACCTTTTATATGCCAGATCCGCCGGTGACAGAATATCTGACGTCACAGGATCTGATGTTATTTGCCAACATAAAATCGGCTGTTTTTATAGCCCCACCTTGGAAAGGACTCACTATTGCCGCCGCTACCGGCAATTTTCCTTTGGAATCAAAAATGTCGACAATTTCTACGTTGGTATACCCCTATCAGCAATTTATGAGCTTGGATTGTGAACAAAAATCGGCAGTTATCAAAAAATACGACGTATCCTACGTTTATTCATATAATCAGGTGATTAAATGTTCCAATCTGTCGCTTGTCGGCATTAGTACGGAAAATATGTATCTGTACAAAATTATTTAAAATCATTTTTTACGATTGTTATTCCACCGCAGTAATTGATTTTATGTTCTGTATATTGCTATAATTAAGACATTATGAAATCAATTATATTTTCTCGCAGATCCGGTTTTACCTTGATCGAGCTTTTGGTCGTCATTTCCATAATCGGTTTGTTGGCTTCTATTATTTTAGCGGCATTAAGTAGTGCTAGACAAAAAGGCAAAGACGCAGCCGTCCAAGAAGAAACGACTCAGTTAAAAAACTGGTTTGAATTACAAAGGAATTCGAACGGTTCATACCTCTCGGCTTTTAGTTCTTTTAGTGGAAGTCCGAGTGCTCCAGGAACGGTGGTTTATTATTCATTTGGCGGTAGCGGCAATTCATGTTCTATTTCAAGTGATACTCAATTCCAAACACTGTGTAATGCGATTATAAATAATAACGGAAATTCGGCCGGTTCATTGCTAATTGGCGGTCCGGGAAACAACCTTTCTGATCCTACTTGGACTAATCATAACGTGTATTCTATCGAGACCTTGTCGCCGTCGTCAGAAAATTATTTTTGTGTTGGGTCAAGCGGTGGTATTTCTAGCGGAAACGGTTCAAGTAACAATACCGGCAACGGTTGTTTGGCCAACCCATAATTCGGATCCAAATTTGCATTTTTCCCGTAGTCGTGTAAAATACCTTTCACTATGTTGTCATTAGCTGTCGAGCGCCGTGCAGGCGCCAAAAATGAGGTTTTGAGAAAGGCCGGCAAAATCCCGGCGGTTTTTTATGGACCAAAGGAATCATCGACGCCGGTTGCTGTTTCTATGGTCGAATTTAAAAAAGTTTGGAAAAAGGCCGGTGAATCCTCCATTGTTATTTTAAAGGATGGTACCAATGAACACGAGGTTCTCATCCACGACGTTGACGTTCATCCCGTTTCCGGTGCTGTTCGTCATGCCGATTTCTATGTCATTGAAAAGGGCAAGAAAGTGCAGGTGCACACACCGATTGTTTTTGCTGGAATTTCACCGGCGGTCAAGGATAAAGGCGGTATTTTGGTCAAGGTTCTCCGTGACTTGGAAATCGAGGCCGCGCCACGCGATTTGCCGCATGAAATTTCCGTTGATATATCTGGATTGGTTGAATTGAATAGCGCCATTCATGCCAAAGACGTGACTTTGCCAAACGGCGTTTCTCTGGTCACAAAACCTGATGAAATCGTCGCTTCTATCGCCGAAGCCAGGGAAGAAGTCGAGGAAGCTCCGCAAGCCATCGATATGTCAGCTATCGAGGTCGAGTCCAAGGGCAAGGAAGTCAAAGAAGGTGAAGCTACGGCAGATGCCGTTCCAGCAAAGGAAGAAAAGAAGTAAGGAATAAAAAGAATTAAGAATAATGCAGATATTTTGAAGCTTTTTTCTTAATTACTAATTCTTATTTCTTAAATCTGCTATACTATAAGCATGCGTTTTTACCATCTTTTCTTATTTTCCTTTTTCCTTTTTGCTTTTTCATTTTCTATTTCTCATGCCCAAACTTCCGGCACGGTCATTGATCCGTGCTATGACAACACTGGTTATTTACCCGGCGAAACTACCGCCGCCAGGCAAGCTCGTCTAACCAATGATTCCACCAAATGTGCCGCCGAAGTCGCCGCTGCACAGGATCAATTATCCAGCGCTCAGGCGCAGAGTCGTTCACTCCAGAGTGATATCAATGTCCTATCCGCTCAAATCAAAGCTGCTCAGCTAAAGATTCAACAGGAAAACCTGATTATTCAAACTCTCGGCCAAAATATTGATGAAAAATCTTCAAATATTAAAAATATTCAGAGTTCAATCGATCAAGGTCATCAATCATTGTCAGAAATTTTGATAAAAATTTATGAAGAAGGCGACATAACTCTGCCGGAAGTTTTACTTTCCAGCGGCAGTTTATCTGACGCAGTATCTAGTTTTGACGGTTTTTTGTCAGTTCAAAACGCTCTGGCTTCAACTTTTAACCAATTGCGTGCCAATCAAGCGCAAAATCAATCGGAGAAGGATCAATTGACTACGCAACAAAACAAAGAAGAAGACGCCAAAGCGGTCATCATGGATCAACAGGCTACCATCAAACAGGCCCAAGCACAGAAGAAGCAATTACTTTCGGTGAGTAAGGAAAATGAGAGCGCTTATGGTCAATTGGTAGCTGAGCGTCAGCAAAAAGCCGATGAAATAAGAGCGGCACTATTCAGTTTGGCCGGTGGTTCCAAAGCTATACCTTTTGGTGACGCATATAACTATGCTACGGTCGTTTACCGAGCGACCGGTGTGCCGCAGAATTTCCTGTTGGCTATTTTGACTCAGGAAACCGGTATCGGCAAAAACGTCGGTACTTGCTATTTGACCAATACCGGTGACGGTTCCGGTGTCAATTCTAAAAATGGCAGCGTGGTCGCCAACGTTATGAAGCCATCGCGCGATGTGCAACCGTTTTTGGCTATTACTTCATCGTTGGGATTGGATTACAAGTCAATACCGGTATCATGTCCGCAATCGATCGGTTATGGCGGCGGTATGGGGCCGGCTCAATTCATCGCTTCAACTTGGTCACTTTTGATCGACAGATTAAAATCAGTGCTTGGTATTTCCAGCGAACCAAATCCATGGACGCCTTTGCACGCATTTATGGCTGCCGGTCTGTATCTGTCTGATTTGGGTGCGGGTTCCTCTAGCTATTCGGCGCAAAAGAATGCCGCTTGCAAATATTATTCCGGTCATGCCTGCGGTTATGCGATTGGTGCGTCTTCTTATGGCGCCAGTGTTATGGCTCTGGCCAATAGAATTCAAATTAATCAGATTGATCCGTTGCAAGGATTATAAGAGCATACTAATATACAAATGATACGAATATACGAATCGCTACGAATCCAAAATAGTCACATTCGTATACAATATGTTTAATTTAGACGATCTCAAAAAGAATCACAAAACGGCTTTTTTGGCCGACATGTACGAAAAGCTTTTAAAAGATGAAGCGGAGACCTTGAAAATGGCCGAGGATGAAACTATGCGCGAGATGGCCGAGGCCGACTTGAAATCGCTTGCCGAACAGAAAAAAAATATCGAAGATCAAGTCAAAGCGATTCTTGAATCCGAAAAAGAAGAGATTGAAATACCAAATGAGCTCATTTTGGAAGTGCGTGCCGGTGCCGGTGGGGAAGAAGCGGCTCTGTTTGCCGAAGAATTAGTGCAAATGTACAAAGCCTACGCCGCCTCTAAAGGCTGGAATGCCAAGATTGTAGAGGAGTCTAGAAGCTCGCTCAAGGGCTACAAAGAGGCCTCTCTGGAAATCAAAGGCAGAGGCGCCTACAACGATTTGCGATGGGAAACCGGCGTACATCGTATTCAGCGTGTTCCCGAAACAGAAAAGAGTGGCCGGGTTCATACATCTACTGCCGCAGTGGCAATTTTGCCCATAAGAAAGAAAACCAAGCTGGTCATTCCGCCGGCTGATTTGGAAATGGAATTCTCCAGGGCAGGCGGCAAAGGCGGTCAGAATGTGAACAAAGTCGAAACGGCTGTCCGATTGGTTCACAAACCGACCGGTTTGGATGTACGCGTCACCGCCGAACGTTCACAATCAGCAAACCGCGAGCGCGCCCTGCAGATTTTGACCGCTAAAATTGAAGCGCAAATGGAAGAAGAAGCAGCCAAAAAATTTAGCGCCAACAAAAAATCTCAGCTAGGCACCGGCGATCGCTCCGAAAAGATTCGTACTTATAATATTTTGCAAGACCGTATCACCGATCACCGCTTTAAAAAAAGCTGGCACAATATAGAGACTATTTTTGCCGGCGATCTTGAGCCAATCATTGAATCACTACACGAATTTGAAAAAACCGGCAAGATGGGCAATGAAGCGGAATAAAAGACGAGGTCGGACTTCGGGTAATATGTCGGACATAAGGCCA
>JAGWNR010000035.1 GCA_028871265.1 Patescibacteria group bacterium | reverse complement strand
AAGTGTTACCGCTAATAAAATTGCCGCCGCCAAGCTGGAACAGGCCAAAAAAGCCATCGGAGTTATTGCTTAGACCTTGCTGCATTAGATAATTCTGTGTCGCAATTATTTTTTGTGTGCGATTTTACCTTTCTATTGAGCCGTCAGAAAAATTTTATGATTTCTTTATCTTTTCTTTATACGGATTTTAACTCGGTTTGATAGGCTTGTGATATTATTTTTAATATAGTAAAAACCATGTCTAATATTGAACCACATATTCAAAAGTATATTAACAGAAGTGTAGATGTTGCTGAAAAGCGATTTGATAAAAAGGCGGCTGTGTATGTTCGTCAGGCTGTCAAGGAAGCCAACAGAGAAAGCAAACGACATATGGAGGCTCTCATAGAACATGTTGATCAACACATGGGCGAATTTTACCGGGTGGTTAGTTCATTACCGACAGAAGAAAGAGTTCGGGAAATTTTTCATGAGCAAATCAAGCCCTTTGATATAAAATTAAATCTCTGCATTTCTGAAATTGGCAAACTAAATGGAAGAGTAGATAAACTTGAAACAAAGGTTGATAATTTGGATGCAAAATTTGACATTCACGACAAGAAATTTGAAGCTCACGATAAAAAATTCGATCACATTTCAGAATTGGTCAACAGTCATGAACTGCGTTTGGCGGATTTAGAAACGGATTATGCGTAGTGTATAATGGAATCATGGGTTTTACGATCAAAACAAGCAATTTTGAAGGACCGCTGGATCTATTACTTGAACTGATTGAAAAGAAAAAGCTTTTTATCGGCGACATTGCTCTATCACGGGTGACCGATGATTTCATTGCGCATATCCAACAATATGAAAATATGCCCATGGGTGAATCGGCACATTTTATTCTTATCGCTTCAACCCTGCTTTTGATTAAATCAAAATCGCTTTTGCCCGATCTGGCATTGACAGAGGAAGAGCAAGGTGACATTCACGATTTGGAAACTCGTCTGAAAATATATAAACGGATCAAGGAAGCCAGTACTCATGTAGCAACGCTGTTTGGAGGTAATGTAATTTTTTTTCAATCTCAGTTGAGACCAGTAGCTCCTGTTTTTGTACCTGTACCAGAATTTACCATAACCAAAGCCGTCGAAACTTTACGTGATCTGATTAAACGACTGCCGAAAAAAGAAACCTTACCGGAAATTACTGTCAAAAAAGTTATTTCGTTAGAGGAAATGATAAACACATTAGCCACGCGTATTCAAGGTGCAATAAAAATCAGTTTTAATGAATTTACCGCGACCCACAGAGCAGAAAAAGTAAACGTGATTGTCAGCTTTTTAGCCATGCTAGAGTTGGTCAAGCAGGGTATAGTCCATGTCAACCAAGAGTCCAGTTTTGGCGATATTCAGATCGAAACAAATAAAATTTCCACACCGCGCTACTAGATTGGTTTGCGGGCTTGACAAAATATTTAAATAATGATAGGGTCTGTAGCAAGTCGGCTCTTTTAAAACCATGGTTAGTGATTACACCTGATACATTTCGGGCGTGGCTAATTAGAGCCGTAAAACCAAAAACAAACAAGAAAAAGAAAAAAGGAGAGAAGAAATGAAAAATATTAGCCTGTTAATTACAGTGTTGTTGGCAATTGTGGGTTGGGAAGTGAAAGCAAATCAATTGACTTTCTACCCGTTTCCAGCCTCGATCATTAACGACACGAACTCACAGTTCTACTTGTCGCGTGGCACTTACATGAACGGTCTCGGCCTGCACGGCGGCGCGCCGATTCAAACTGCCAATCGGCTGAACAACCCCACTGGGGTTGAAATCAAGCCGTTCTTTGTGGCCAGTGACCTGATGGTGGTGACACCTGGGGCGACTACGAACACCTTGTGGCGCGGCGCTTTGAATCCCGCTAATACCAATTATGCCGGTCAGCAGGGACAACGTCTCTACTGCGGCGGCATCTTTGTGGCCACGGGAACGAACAAGATTACGCTTGACGGCCTGAGCACCAGCGTCATTGACGCCAAGGGCTATCTGGACAACCAGTCAACCTTGGCCGGTCTCGGCTACAGTGTGAGCCGTTACGGAATCATCAAAGGCCCTTCCGGCGATCTGTTCGGTAACGACCACACGATCATTATGAGCGGCCCAGGCAGTCAGCCTGTTGACGCGATCGTCTTTATTGGCGCTCGTGTCGGTGCAGATGTTAGCCAATACGGACAAGTCGGAATTGGCGCGGTAGAATCCTACATCGGCACCGGTGACACTTTCACGTTTGAATACACTTACACGTGGACAAACGGAAGTGGTGTCTCACAGAATGAAATTCATTCGTGGGTTGTGCCGGTGTATCAGGATGGTCAAGCTCCCACCGGTTTCGAGTGGAGTTACTGGAATACGCCACGCAACGCTCATTTGATCTCGCTATTGGCGCCGGAGACAAACATGTATTCGGCATCGGTCGCTTTATCGTGGCTTGCTGATGGTTTACCTCATGCTGGTGACACAAACGTTGATTGGACACCAGTTGGATCAATCAGCAGCGGCTGGTCGTATGAGGACCCCTCGTGGCCGACTCACGAAGCAGTATTTGTCCGCTATAAACAAAACGCAATGACACCAACGGTTCATGCTACCGAAAATTCGACAAAGGTGATTGGCGTGAAGTCTAATATGGCTTCAAAACTGGCCACCAATTACTTCCAGCCGAATAATTAGTTTCATCCAACGACGGGTTGTCGTCGTAATGCAGAGCGCTCCACGCACTCTGCATTTTTTTATTACATAAACTATAAAATTTATGATTTATAAATCAAAACGGTAATCTGAGTGTAATCAAGCTAAGGTAGTTGACAAAATTTTATTTTGTGATAGGGTACTTGATACGTCTCTCCTAGAGAGCGTTACAAGCCCTTATAATTATCATAATATAATAGAATCATGAAAAATAAGCATATTTTACTTGGTAATATCACCGTAGCCGCTCTAATGGTGGCTGCTGTTGGTAGTATCCAAGTCCCGATAGCATTTGCCGACGCTTCGACGAGCTTGTTTAGCTCAAACGCCTCATCAAATGTCAGCCAAGACAGCTCTAGCACAGCTAGTGTTTCTTCGCCAACAAATTTATTCAGCTCGAGTACTTCAAGTAACATTAATCAAGATAGTTCAAGTACGGCTAGCTCAAGTCCTTCAACAAATCCAAACCAGGATAATACTGGTTCGTTTGGTAACAACTCGTCCACAAATCCAAATCAGGATTCTTCGAGCTTGTTTGGTAATAATCCATCAACCAATCCTAATCAAGATTCCGGTGGTGGTTCAGCTCAGATATCATACACCATTACTACTTCAGTAACCGGTTCTGGTACGATCACTTGCGGCGGTTCTACTTGTCCTGCTTCAGTGAACGCGGGCACAAGCGTAACATTCACTGCTAACCCGTCTTCAAACTACACTTTCACTTCATGGGGTGGCGCATGTTCCGGTACTTCTAACACATGCACTTTGGTTGTGAACAGTAATGAATCAGTATCTGCTACATTTACTTCTACATCTAACAACGGTGGCAACAACAACGGCGGTGGCACTACGGGTGGCGGCGGTTCGACTTCTTCTAGCGGTTCATACGTTGGTGGTGGATTCAGCGCCGTGCCTCTAGCTGGAACGGTTCTAACTTCGGCCACGACATCATGTCCGTTGATTACTATCATTCCTTTGAAATTTGGTGTTACAAATAACAAGGATCAGGTTGTTGCTCTGCAGATCTTTTTGAAAGATTCCGAAAAACTGAATGTAGATATCACCGGTATTTTTGACCAAAAAACTCTGGCGGCTGTTTCTGCCTTCCAGCAAAAATATGTGGTTGACATCATGGGTCCATGGGGTTCAAGGACACCTAGCGGCGAAGTCTATATCACCACTAAAAACAAGATCAACGAATTGGCCTGTGCCAAACCGATTGCTCTCACTGCTGCCGAACAAGATATCATTGCCTCATATCGCGCCAACGAAACCGGATCAGCTACATCGACAACCGGTAGCATCCAAACTCAAAACGGTTCATCGACAAATTCGCTTGCACCTGACGTTGGTCTAAACGCTTCAACTACGTTTGGCTCCAGTCAGACCGCTTCGGTTGGTGGATTTGCCTCTTATTGGAATAATTTCTGGTCCAGCATCTTCAATTCACTAAAGAAAATCTTCTAAAACAGATTTCCTGGTCTCTAAAGCGTCAGATTTCCTGATGCGCGCAAAGGATCTCCCGCCATTTGGCCGGAGGTCTTTTCGTTTGTTATGGCTTTGGCCAGAGCAATCATGAGAGCATTGTCACCGGAAAGACCGGTTGAAGGTGGAAAAAATGGAACTTTATGATTTTTGGCAAATGTGGCACAAGCGGACAATATGTGCCGATTGGCCATGACGCCGCCACCAGCGATTAGAGCGAACGCTTCATTTTTTTCAAAAGCTTTTTGTAGTTTTGCAATAATCGTTTCAGTAACGGCGTCTTCGAATTCGCAGGCGATTTCATTTTGTAGGTCGTCGGTTATTTTGGAATGCTTTTTCAATTCATACAAAACGGCAGTTTTTAAGCCAGAAAATGACATGTCTAGGTTGGGTGAGTCTATCATCGGTCGCGGAAAGCGTACAGTGTCAATTTTAGCTGCACTATGCGGACTAGACGCGGACATTCTTTTTTCTTCTGCCAATTTTGATATTTCCGGGCCACCAGGATAGGGAAGTCCCAGCATGCGCGCGACCTTGTCAAAAGCTTCCCCGACAGCATCATCTCTGGTGGCGCCAAGTATTTGGTAGTGGCCGATTTCCTTGACTAAAACGATCTCGGTGTGACCACCAGAGAGTAGTATGGCAATTGCCGGAAAAGGACAGTTAGTTAACTTTTCGAAAGTGTTTTTTGATTGAGTTTTTGGTACCAGCGACACCACAATATGGCCTTCCATATGATTCATACCAGAAACCGGTATGTTCCATAAGGTGCCGAGAGCATTGGCAAAATTGATGCCAACCCATAGGGCTGGTTCGAGGCCCGGTCCGACCGTGACTGCGATTCGGTCGATTACCGGTTTTTCCTTGATCAAAGAAGAATTCTCTATCATTTGAAAAAGATTCTCGTCGTGTTCACCGTAAATCTTTCGTACTGTCTCAAGAGTTTCTTTGCTAGTTTCTATTGACCTTGAACCCAGGCCGGATTCAGACAACGCTTGTTCTAGTAAGGGAACCAACCTTTTGGCGTGCTCGCGTTTGGCCATCATTGGAAAAACGCCGCCGTATTTACTGTGAATATCGATCTGTGAATGAATTATATGCGACAAGACGCGATATTCTAATGCTGGATACTCGCCGCGTGTCTCTAATAGACAGATTGAAGTTTCATCACAGGATGTTTCTATGCCCAAAGTGATCATGTTTTTACGCAGATATATCCTGCCTTTTTGTGCCGGGGAGAGGACTTGAACCTCCATGGATTACTCCGCTTGCTCCTAAAGCAAGTGCGTCTGCCAATTTCGCCACCCCGGCATATTATGTCCTGCTTCGCCAAAGGCTTCGCAGGACTGCTACGGAAAATTTGTGCCGGCACTGCGAAGCTTGAACGCAGTGAGAGCGTAGCAGTGCGCGATACAGGATTCGAACCTGTGACCCTCCCCACGTCAAGGGGATGCTCTACCAACTGAGCTAACCGCGCCGGTCAAATTATGTTAGCGCGTTTTATTGTTTTTTTCAAGGGTGTTATTGTTTAATATTGCTTGTTTAAAATCAAAACAATTTTTGAATATAGGCTTGACCAAAAACCGTATTCTTGGCTCCAATCCTTGGCGGTGATTTCTTTTGATCGCGATAAATAATCAAAAAATGTTGTATCCAGAGAATTGGCCAGTGTGGGATCGTTAACTCCCAATAGATTTTCAGTATTGATGGCTTCTGATCGATTATCGACATTGGCCGAACCAATTAGCGACCAAACATCATCAGCGACTATGAATTTGGTGTGAATCATCGAAGGCTGGTATTCATATAGTTTCACCCCGGCAGCCAGCAATGGCGCATAATCCAAATGCCAGGCGGCGCGCAAAATAGGTGCGACTGTGTTTGGACCCGGCGAAACAATCCGTACATCAACACCCTCTTTTGCCTTATCTTCCAAAACTTTTAAAAGGCCCGGATCGGGAATGATGTAGGACGCCGCAATATAAATCTTCTTCTTGGCCGACAAAGCCGTCAACACAAAAGCGTCTCGCACCGGCTCATAATCACCGGAGGGAATACTGGTAATGCCGACAAATTTATTGGTCGATTTTATATTTGTAGACAGTTTTGGATAAAAATTTGGTCCGGAAATAATTTCCCCGGTTGTTTCATTCCAAATCTGCGCGAATGAATCTTGGAGACTTTGGGCCATCGTTCCTTTCACTTCAAACATCATATCTTCAAACGTATCATTTGGTTTTTCACTAAACCATTCATTTGTTATACCCATGCCGCCGGTGAATCCCAATTTACCATCTATGACAATAGACCGTATATGATCACGACTGTCATATTGTAGCGGATTGAGAATATGAAAAGGGTGGTATTCGGCAACTTTGCCGCCAGCCGCCTGTAGTTTTTGAATATAATTCTTTGACAAACTATGTGAGCCAAAAGCGTCTAATAACAAACGAACCTGAACGCCGCGTAGAGCGGCACTAATAAGGGCATTAAAAACCTGGTTATTAAACGAACCGTCCGCCCAAGGAAATGTGGTAAAGTCGATTGAGGACGAAGCGGTGTTCAATGAGTCCAATAATATCGGTAAAAATGTGGTACCGTTGTCTATTGGCGTAACTGTTTCGCCGTTTTCCAGAGGAGCGTCGGTTATTTCAGAAAACATTTGCATAAACTCATCCGAACCAATTGGCGCAATTTGTGTAATAATTGCCGGCTTTTTATTGACAGTAGGGAATATCAATACAACAAAGAAAATCATAACTAAACCCGTAAAAAATACCCCGGTAAT
>JAGWNR010000034.1 GCA_028871265.1 Patescibacteria group bacterium | reverse complement strand
AGCATTTTGGCAGAATCATCTGTCTCTGGTGCAGAATGGTAAAGAAAAGAAACAGCTGGTTTCGGTAGATATGCGTTATGGTGATAATATTATTTATAAAGCTCAATGAATAGTAATCTAAAAATTTTTACAAATATTGGCGGTGTTATATTGGCGGCTCTGGTTGTCGGTTTTTTGTCCGCCCAAGCGAAATTCTTTCTCAGTCGATATCACCCGTCGCCGATCGCCAAAGCTTCAACGACTGACGTAGAAGTTGACGAAGAAGACCCGTCTTTCATCTCCGGTATTTCTCGTGTCTATAACTATACCTCATCAATTGATGTGGAAACATCAGATGACGCGGCCATTATTCCGGCCATTACCGGTCCGATAACCGCGCAAGAATATTTGGTTTTAGATTTACATTCCGGCGCAATTTTGCAAAACAAAGACATTGATCGTGTTGTGCCGATAGCCTCTCTCAGCAAATTAGTGACGGCAGAAGTGTCACGTCAATTGATGGCATCTACAACGATTGTAAAAATTACCGATAGTATATTGGCGGCTTATGGTTCTAACGGTCATTTACGTGAGGGCGAAGAGATCACGACCGGTGATTTGTTGTATCCATTATTTCTGGTTTCTTCAAATGACGCCGCCGAAGCTTTGGCCCAAGGCTATCCAGGCGGCAGGAAAAATTTCATTCGCGCCATGAATGATTGGGTACATTCAATCGGTGCCTATCGAACAGACTTTTATGACCCGTCTGGCCTCTCGCCACTTTCGGTTTCAACAGCGCGCGATCAAGCGACTATTTTAGAATGGTTGCTAAAAAATGATCCTGCGCTAATGGCCATTACTAGCATGCGTTCGGCTTCGGTCGGTTTGCATACTTGGACGAATTCGACTCATTTTATGAATTTGGCGGATTATGTCGGTGGTAAGGATGGTTATATTCCTGAGGCGGGTGAAACGGCTGATTCGTTGTTTTCTACTTCTATTATCAATGAAGCGGCTAATGTGGCGCAGGCCGCCGTCAAAAATTTACAAACGCCGGCGCGCTATTTGGTAATAGTTTTGGGTAGTAAAAATCGCGACAATGATGTTTTGTCGCTACTAAAAAAAGCGGAAGGGAAGTAAATGAAGGAAATGATCAAGTTTCAATAATCAATGTTCAGTTGACTATTTTTTGGTCAAACTTGAATAAGTCGTGTAGTATAGATTTTGATGAAAAAAATGGAAATTAATTTCGGCTTTTGGCAAAAGGTGAAAGAAAAGGCGGTGCGAGAAAAACGCCCGATTTTTGTGTTGGCACCAATGGCTGATGTGACAGACGCCGCTTTTCGGCGGATTATTGCCAAATACAGCCGAATGGGCAAAAAAAGTGGCGGACCGGATGTGTTGTGGACGGAATTCGTTTCGGCGGACGGTTTGTGTTCGCCTGGCAGGGAAGTATTACTTCACGACCTTGCCTTTAGTAAAATTGAACATCCGATTGTGGTGCAATTGTTCACTTCGCATCCGGATAAAATGCGGCAAGCGGCGGCTTTGGTTGCTGGGCTGGGCTTTGATGGAGTCGATATCAATATGGGCTGTCCAGACCGGTCGATTGAAAAGCAGGGTGCCGGCGCAGCGATGATGAAGGACCCGAAAGCCGCGGTTGCGGTTATTGCCGCGGCGAGAGAAGGAGCGGCCGATATTTCCATTTCAGTTAAAACGCGTATTGGTTACAACAAAGTCGATTTTGACTGGTTGCGCATTTTGCTGGAACAAAAATTGCCGGTTTTGACTGTCCATTTGCGTACGCGAAAAGAAATGTCTCTGGTGCCGGCACACTGGGAATTGATGCCGGAGATTGTAAAAATGCGAAACGAAATCAGCCCGGAGACAATCTTGATCGGAAACGGTGACGTTGAGTCATTGGGCGATGGTTATAAAAAAGTCGACGAAAGCGGTTGCGATGGCGTTATGTTTGGCCGGGCCATTTTTGGTAATCCGTGGTTGTTTGATGAAGGAAAGGAAAAAGAAAAAAGCAAAACGGAAAAATTGAAAGACGAAAGCAATGTAATAGTTGAAAAATTGCATATGATGGTCGAGCATACGAAACTTTTTGAAAAATTGCTGGGTGAGGTGAAAAATTTTGCCATTATGAAAAAGCATTTCAAAGCCTATGTTAACGGTTGGGATAGTGCCAAAGAGCTTCGTGTCAAACTGATGGAAACTACTAATGCAGATGAGGTTAAAAAGGTTGTGGATAAGTATGTTGACAGTATATTGTCAAAGGAGTCTAATGAGTAGCGGAGTAGTTTGGTTATGCTCCTGTGGGGGATCGGTGGACCTCGCGCTTGTTCTGGTTGGGTTGCAAGCGCGGGGTCATTTTTTATGCACTTGCTATTATTCTAATTTGGGTGTAATTTGTTTCGTTAGATGAACACGACCCTCTGTTTCGTTGAGATTCTGTTCTTTGGAGCTGTTTGTGCACTCTTGGTGTTTCCAGGAGCAATGGCAATCTTTCGATTTCGACCGAAGCAACGCTTGAAAAAGCGGCGTTTCACCTCGAAAATGTTGGCGCATGCAAATGGCGCATGTTGAAAGATTGATTTTAAAAAAAGAAACAGAGCCGCTGTTTGCCAACGCAGCGGCTCTTTCTATATAAAAAGAAAAACCGTCCCGAACGAATGCGAGGGACGGATTTCATGAAGGGTTGCCCGGTTCAATAATCGGTATTGGGCGATAATCGTCCGGATCATCGCTCCAACCAATTTTGTTTTGGCTGTAACGCGGATTGACACCACGACGTAATGCACCATCGGCTTGCATGATGCATGGCGGTCGTTTCTTGGCTTTGCGGGTGATTTGTTCCTGGATCGCTTTCTGCGAGGCCGGATCAGGCTTCATTTTTTCTTTGTCAAAATTGCGAAAGTTGTGAAGACCGGCTAATTTAGCATCACGGCGATCTTGATATTCGGCATTTTTTACATTGAAATCCAGCCATGTTTCGTGCGGATAGTCCTCGGCTGTGGTTTGGATCCGAATGAGCTCCAATTGTTTGTCCGCATCGTGTAGTAGATGCCTGAGTGATTTCGCCGAAGGACCGAGCGGTCGATTCTCGGGCACTTTTCTGATTACGATCTGTCTGGACAGATTCGGCACAAAAATGACTGTGATTTTGGTCAATTTTGGCGCCGGTTTCCACTTTAACTTTTTCAATATGTTTGAATCAAGACTTGTAATGTGAGCAAAGAAACTGATCAATCTCCATAACCAGCCGACGATTTGATCAAAACTTTTCATAAATCCTCCTCTCCATTGTTGAAAGAACCTAATATACAGGCTATCATATGGTCATGAAGAAAGAAACTGTCCTATATCGCCAATATCGTCCGCAGACATTTACAGATGTTCTGGGCCAAGAGCCGGTTGTGGTTGCACTTGAGAGCTCGATCAAAAACGGTCGCGTATCCCACGCCTATCTTTTCGCTGGATCACGCGGTACCGGCAAGACCTCGATAGCACGTATCTTTTCCAGAGCTTTAAAAGTGAGTGCCAATGACACTTATGAAATTGATGCGGCTTCCAATCGTGGTATTGATGACATCCGCGAATTGCGCGATGGCGTGGCGGTTCTGCCTTTTGAATCGCCTTACAAGGTTTATATTCTGGACGAAGTACACATGCTATCCAAAGATGCATGGAATGCACTCTTGAAAACTTTGGAAGAGCCGCCGGCGCACGTTATCTTTATCTTGGCCACCACAGAACTGGAAAAAGTACCGGAAACGGTCATTTCACGCTGTCAGGTTTTTACTTTCAAAAAACCTTCGAAAGCGATTTTAAAGGACTTGGTCGAATCGGTCGCCAAGTCGGAGAAGGTCAAGTTAGCTCAGGGCGTTTCGGAACTGGTCGCTACGCTCGGTGACGGCTCATTCCGCGATACTCTGGGTATTTTGCAAAAAGTGATTGGCGTATCCGGCGATAAAGCTATTTCTATAGGAGAAGTCGAACAAATCACAGGCGCGCCAAAATCATCGATTATAAATGAATGTGTGTCAGCGATTGCCGAGAAAAATGTGTCGGTGGCTTTATCGGCGATTGCCAAAGCGGCCAAAGAGGGGATTTCGATGAAATTGTTCGCCGAACTTGTTTTGGAGCGATTACGAGCAATTCTTTTGGTCCGCTCGGCGCCAGCCTTGGCAAAAGAAATCGAAACGGCCTCATCCGAAGACGATTGGAAACTCGTCAAGGATCTTTCTGGAAAGCCTGATGCGGTCAATTCGGAGACATTGCTCTCTTTTATCCGCGCGGCGCAGATGATTGGTCGCACGTCGATTGATTCACTGCCATTGGAGTTAGCCGTAGTTGAGGTGTGTAAAGTTAAAAATTAAAACATGAAAATTAGAACTGCAACTATAAATGATCTTAGAATAATTCAAGAGTTAAATCATGAATTATGCATTAAAGAGAATAAAGAATTCGACTCAACCATTGATCCTGAATATCCCTTTTCAAAAAAGGGTGAGCAATATTTTAAATTTAGACTTGAATCAAATGATTCATGTGCTCTTATTGTTGAAGACAACGACCAAGCTGTAGGTTATCTTGTCGGTGGCTTGATTGAACCAATGGATTATCGGACAATCACTCATCTCGCAGAAGTCGAGAATATGTTTATAAAAGATTCAATGCGCAGCAAGGGTATTGGAGGTGACTTGGTATCAATGTTTGAAGCTTGGTGTAAAGAAAAGAATGTGCAAAGAATCCGTTATGTTGCTTCTGCTCAAAATGCAAGAGCAATTTCGTTTTACAAGAAGCAGGGCTGCAAAGAGACCGAGCTTGTTTTAGAAAAAGAACTTACATGAATCCCGAAATTGTCGAAAAACAAACACTGGACTGGTTGTTTCGCATCAGTCTGTCGCTCAAGGCACTAGGCGCGATTTTGGAATTGGCCGGTGGCATAGCGGCGCTATTTTTGACAACGAATGAAGTGTTGCATGCGACGACCGTTTTAGTCCAAGGCACCTTGGCGGCGGATCCGACTGATCCGATCGCTAATTATATTTTGAATGTGGCCGCAAATTATGTGCCAGGAACGACAAATTTTTTCCTTTTTGCTTATTTGGCCGGGCACGGTATGATCAATCTCTTTTTGGTGGTGGCACTCCTTGCCAAGCGATTGTGGGCATATCCGCTTTCGCTGGGCGTCTTTGGCGCTTTTGTGGCGTACGAATTCTGGCAATTAGCGGTGACTGGTTCGCTCCTGCTGGGTATTTTCACTGTCTTTGACCTGGTAGTTATTTGGCTCATTGGTCAAGAGTATGGTTACATGCGTGCTAAACGCCGACGTTAAAATATCTTGCCGACGAGTCGTTTTCACGTTAGTATGAAATCCCATTGCCGGATCGTCTAATGGTAGGACAGGAGCCTTTGAAGCTTCTAATCTTGGTTCGATCCCAAGTCCGGCAGCACTTCGATTTGCTTCGCAAATCCCAGGGTTTTCGACACCAATAAAAATGAGTAATCACTTATGCATTGACTAATTATTTGTGATTAGGGTATAATTTTTCAGTAGTCGATAGCATTCCTTATCAGATATTAACGATCCGAACATGCAAAAAGATCAAGAATTTTTAGAATATGTAATTAAAGCGTTAGTTGACAATCCCGGTGAGGTCAAGGTTACTCGCACTGTTGATGAAATGGGTGTTTTAATGACACTCTCTGTAGCCGCCGCAGATATGGGTAAAATTATCGGTCGTGATGGCAACACCGCCAAATCGATTCGCACGCTACTGCGTACGGTCGGTATGAAAAATAACAGCCGTGTCAATTTGAAGATCAACGAACCCGAAGGCGGTCTGCGTTTTCAACCAGAAGCCGGCAATGGTCGTGTTGAAAAAGCTTCCAAAACAGT
This sequence comes from Patescibacteria group bacterium, assembly GCA_028871265.1. Classification (GTDB taxonomy): domain Bacteria; phylum Patescibacteriota; class Minisyncoccia; order Phycocordibacterales; family PALSA-1337; genus JAGWNR01. Next base: position 1,186 of record JAGWNR010000034.1, on the reverse strand, counting down.
TGATGAAGCGATGGCCGATTTGAAGATTTAATGTCAAGGTGACACCTCGCACACAAAAGCCGGATATTTGTCCGGTTTTTTGTTTTTGATAAAGAAAAAACCGCGCAACCAGTGTAGGCTGCGCGGAATGAAAATTTACAGAATCAGAGTCCGTCGTCGGCTTGGGAAGAACAGATCTGGTGGGTGCCAACAGTAGTATCCAATTTGTGCTCTTGTTCCTGGCAAAATTTTTGAAACGATGCAAGATTTGCCGGTGGTAACTCATACCCAAAATCTGGCATAGGCAGTTGCTCGAAATGACCGGCCTGGAACATTTGGGTGAAATAAAACCCGGCTTCATTTCTGCAATCCAAGATTACGTTTATGATTTTTTCAGGATCTCGCTCATGCCTCCAAAATTCCTTCCTTAAGAGAATCACCGACTTGGTCATAACCTCAAAATCGGTGAAGCCGGCACAACCAGACATGTCGAACTCTGTCTGGCCAAGTTCTGCCAGTAGCCCAAGGCCTTTGTGTAGTGAACGAGTGTCAGAAGAAGTCAAAAGCTCTTTGATTTGAAGTTTTTGTTTCTCATTTTTCGATTGGTTCCAGCAATTGACCAAAAATTCAATGGTCAAGTTACTCACGGCCGATTTTGTCTTTATCATAATTTTATATGTACTCTATAGGTTGTTGTTTGTCCGAAAAAATGGTATAAGAAATATATGAAAAAGTCAACATCACCGAAGTCGGACATAGGTATCGAAGTCGGACATAGGTATCGAAGTCGGACATCGATAAAAACAACCTTTCACGTCATCACGCTCTTTCCGGGGGCGTTCGATTCATATCTGGGTGAGTCGATTTTGAAGCGTGCAATTGAGGATGGGAAAATTCGTGTCAAATTCTATAATCCGCGCGATTTCGCCAGCTCAAAAAGTGGCAAGAAAAAAAATAGTGCAATGAGTTATGCCGAGCGTCGTGTTGACGATCGGCCATATGGTGGCGGACCGGGTATGGTTATCGAAGCATTGCCGGTGATTAGAGCAATACAAAAAGCAAAAGGAAAAAAGGAAAAAGCAAAAATTGTTTTCTTTACTCCGTCTGGCAAGCAGTTTACAAATGCGACAGCTGAAAGTTATAAAACATATTCGGACATTGTTTTAGTTTGTGGGCGATATGAAGGCATTGATGCACGGGTTTTGAA
>JAGWNR010000033.1 GCA_028871265.1 Patescibacteria group bacterium | reverse complement strand
CAATCTGATCGGTCGTATAATCTTCGGTCTGTATTTTGTATATAACGGTTTTAATCATTTTAGACACGCGGGGGGAATGGCCGGCTATGCTGCCAGTAAAAAAGTACCATCGCCGAAAATAGCTGTTTATGTTAGTGGAGCGTTACTGTTTCTAGGAGGTTTGGGCATTGTCTTCAATATATATTGGCAGATCTCAATTTTGTTAATTGTCATATTTTTGGTGCCGACAACCATATTTATGCATGATTTTTGGAAAGAAACCAATCCGGAATCGCGATCGTCGCAACAAATCGCCTTTCTGAAAAACGTGGCTCTAATCGGCGCAGCGTTACTGGTTATTTAATTAACAATTATGAATACGAACGACAAAAGATTTTGGACCGTTGTTGTGGTTTTTATTGTTTTGGGTGCCATATTCTTTTGGCAAAATAATCGTGCCAATGCGCCACAGAGATCGTCTGAAACGGATATGGCAACTACTACCGATTTGACTGTGAGCGTCGCTTCGACGACTGACACGAATAGCGCGATGGCATCTACGCCTGTTTACACTTATGCCTGCAATGATGATAAATCAGCCACGGCCACTTTTCATTTGCCGAAAGACGACTTTATCAATCTGCATCTATCTGATGGTCGCGCTTTTATCCTATCTCATACTATTTCCGCTGACGGTGCACGTTATGCGAATGCCAATGAGAGCATGATCTTTTGGACGAAAGGTGTCGGTGCGTTTGTTATGGAAAACGGTACGACGACGTATGCTGGTTGTGTGGCGACTAGATTTCCGTAGATTTTGAATACCAAGGTCTACCCTTGTTCTTTTAACTTGTCTTGACTATCTCGCGGCGAATATCATCAAACGTGCCGCCAACTTTTTTGCCGGGGTTTAGGATGTTGGATGGGTCAAAGATTTTTTTAGTTTCGACAAATAGTTCGTAGATGCGTGGACCAAACATTAGCGGCAGGTACGGCGTGCGGACAATGCCATCGTTGTGTTCGGCGGTGATCGAGCCATGATATTGAATAACCAGGTCATAGACACGCTTGCCGAGTTCTAGCACGATATCAGCCGAGCGAGGGTCCTTGAAATCCATGAGCGGGATGATGTGAAAATTGCCGTTGCCCAGGTGACCTGCGATGGTATAGGTCAAATTGTATTCCGACATTATTTTTTGCAATTTTGGCATGAATTCCGGCAAAAATTCGGGTTTGACGATAATGTCGTCGATGAATGGCGCGGTGCGTTCGCCTTTGACATGTTTGCGTAATAGGTTAAAGCTTTCGCGGCGTATTTTCCAATATTTCTGTGCTTCTGCCTCGCTGTGTGCTATGTGTGTTTTATAACCAAAGTATTTTATATGCTCTTCAGCGGCGACCATCGTTTTATTGACTTCTTCTGCCGAAGCACCGGTGAATTCGGCCATGAGGATCAGTTTTGGCAGGCCGCCGGTTAGGAGCATTCTTGCTTCTGGCAGAAATTGCCAGCCCAGTTTGAATAGTCCGCTCCAGCCGACTTGGGCTTTGAAATCAAAGAAAAATTTTATTGCCAGTTTCATACTATAGTCGTCATACGTCTCGAGGCTTTCCGGTTTAAAGGGAAGAAGTTCGTTGACTAGCTGGCTGGTGTGGCTCAAGTCTGGCAAGAAAACAGTCAGAATATTTGAATGTGTCGGTGCTTTCGTCAATTTGAAGGTGATTTCGGTGATGATGCCTAGGGTGCCTTGTGAACCGGCAATTAGCCTACATAGGTCAAAGGTGCCAGTAACTTTGTCATAGACATTCCACAGATAATAGCCGGCGGAATTTTTAGAGACGTCGGGTTTGGCGGCCATGATGGCGTCATAATTTGCTTGAATCAAATTCCAAATCTTTTTGTACAAGGAAGACTCAAATGTGTTGTTGGAACCGGTCGAAGCAATCTTCTTTTCCAATTCGGATTGCGATAGAGGCTTGACCAAATATTCATTGCCATCTGTAAAGACAACACGAAGAGAAGCCAGATGATCGCCGGTTTTGCCGTATTTAATGCTTTTTTCGCCGCCACCATTGTTCGCCACCATGCCACCGACAGCGCAAATTTCGCGACTGGCCGGGTAAGTTGGGATAATGTAGCCGGTCTTCATTGTCTCACGTTCAAAATCGCGATAGTAGCAGCCGGGCTGCACCGTTCCTTCGGCGCCTTTTACTTCAATTATCTTATTCATATATCTGGTAAAGTCTAGAATGATGGATGCGCCAACAGCGCCGCCGGACATGTCTGTGCCGGCAGAGCGGGCGGTGATGGAGTAGCGAACATTCTGTTCGTTCACCCAACGTACTACCAACTGCACATCGGCGGAATCGCGCGGAAAAAGAACTGCTTGCGGTTTAACCTCGAAAAGGCTGGCGTCATGACTGTATGTTGCTAGTGTCGCGTCAGTTGTGTCGATGTCGCCTTTGAAAGCGTTTCTGTTCGTACCGGCGGATTTGAGAGAATCGAAAGGGGTAGTAGACATTGGATCTAATTATATGATAAATAACAATTAAAGATATCAATACTGTGTGGAAAGTCGGGGGAGGCCATCATGGCCTGTTATGGTGTGGCTATCCACGTAGCTTGCTACGGGGTCCTTGATTAGACAGAAAATGTAACTGAGAATCATTCTCAATTAATTAATAAAATACGGCTAATCTACGTCGAGTAGTTGAGAATTATTCTCAACTAGGATATAATGCTAAAACAATGGTTTGATACGTAGATGGTGGCGCAACCAATTATTTACTCATATCCATCCATAAAATATCCGGCCATAAAACAATGGAATCAGAATTATCCAAAATACATGACCAAATGTTGGCGGAAAAAGACCTAAAGAAATTTCCAGTCAAAAGCGAAGCTCACGGCTTTCTTTGTATGCATAAATTAAGAGCCACAAAACCGCGTTTGATGGTGGTGGAGCTCCTTTCCAGGGAAAAGATACCGCTTTCAGTTGAGCAGATATTCAAAAAGCTGAATTCAAAGGGTGCTCTTGCAACGACTTATCGTACACTCGAGCATTTATCCAGAGCGGGTCTAGTTTCAAAGATACAGAATATTAACAAGGCTCACGCTCTATATGAGATTGATTTTGGCAGGAAACACCATCATCACGCGACATGCACAGCATGTGGGTTCATCGAAGACGTCTCAAATTGCGATTCACACAAGCTCGATACTGATGCTCGTATACACCTAAAAAAGTTTTCTTTGATCCAAAACCATTCACTAGAATTTTTTGGCCTATGCAGAAAATGCGAGGCTAAAATATCAAAGTGATATAACGGTCTTAACAAGATTTAAAAATAATATTATGCAACCAATCGTCATACTCATTTCTTTCGGTGCATTCATCGCCACCCTGGTCGGCGGTCTAGTGGCTATTTGGTTAAAGGATAAATTGCATCTAATTTTGGGCTTTTCCGCTGGTGCCGTTATTGCCGTAGCATTTTTCGATTTATTGCCGGAAGCAATTGGTTTGGGCAAGAATTATTACAGCATAATGACAGTGACATCGATTGTGGCGGCCGGTTTTTTGGTTTATCTAATTTTGGATAGAATGATTTTTTTGCACGCCCATGCCGATGAACATGACAATTTAGATATGCACAAACATGATAGCGGCGGTGTACTAGGTGCAGGCAGCCTAAGTGTTCACAGTTTTCTGGATGGCGTGGCGATCGGTTTGGCTTTTCAAGTCTCGGTTTCTATTGGTGCCATTGTCGCTGTGGCCGTATTGGTGCACGACTTTTCTGACGGTATCAATACTGTCAATCTGATTTTGAAAAACCAAGGAGAGAGCAGTAAAGCCTTTCGTTGGTTGATTGTCGATGCGCTGGCGCCGGTTATTGGTGTCACTTCAACACTTTTTTTTCAACTGCCAGAAAATGCACTGGCTATCATTTTGGCTCTCTTTGCCGGCTTTTTTCTTTATATTGGCGCATCAGATCTCATTCCGGAGAGTCATCATGCCCATCCGCGTTTTATGACTACGCTAATGACTCTGTTGGGAGCAGCGATACTATATATGGCTATTAATATGGCCAATCTGTAAAATTTGATCGGTTTAATTTCTGTGTTATACTTGGGCATATAAAATCAATAAAAACTTTTCATGACTGAAACCAAACAATATCTAACCCGTGAACGTTATGACGCTCTCAAGACCGAACTTGATGAACTGAAAACAAAACGCCGCAAGGAAGTGGCGGAAAATTTGGAGTATGCCAAAAAGCTCGGTGATTTGTCTGAAAACGCCGAATATCACGAGGCGCGTGAACGCCAGGCTGAGGTGGAGGATCGCATCCAGTATATCGAAAATATGTTAAAAAGCGCATCCATTGTCCAAGGCGATCATGGCGATGTGGTTGAAATTGGTTCGACGGTCTCTATTGTTCGCGACAATGAATCAGACATGCGGATTTATAGTATTGTTTCTTCCGAAGAAGCCGATTCAGCCAGCGGCAAACTCTCTAACATTTCGCCACTGGGCGCCGCTCTCCTGGGCAAAAAATGTGGCGACACGATCAAGGTCAAGACGCCAAAGGGTATGGTGTCGTATGTGATCAAGGAGATCAAGTAGAATAATTCATGGCTTCTATCGAAGAACTCAAAAAAACCAGGCTGACCAAGCTCGAACTGTTGCACAAAGCCGGCCTGAATCCGTATCCGGCTAGGGTGCCGCGTGATTTTTCGCTTGACCAAGTAAAGCAAAAATTTGCCGACCTAGAAAAAAACAGCAAACTGATTTCACTCGCTGGTCGTATTATGGCTATTCGCGGTCAGGGCGCGATTCTTTTCGTCGTCATTGACGATGGTACGTCGACATTTCAGGCTGTTTTTAAAAAAGATTCAATTGACGAAAAATTTTTCAAGCTTTTTGTCGACGCAGTGGATGTCGGTGATATCATTTCTGTAACCGGTCTACTTTTCAAGACAAATCGAGGAGAGGAAAGTGTGGAGGTAAAATCATGGACGATGGCCGCCAAGGCGCTTTTGCCACTGCCGGAAAAATGGCACGGACTAACCGATCCGGATGAACGTTTCCGTAAGCGCTATTTGGATTTCATTATGACACCGGAAACGCGCGACCTGTTTTATAAAAAAGCCAAATTTTGGGATGTAACGCGTACTTTTATGAAAGACCGCGGCTTTTTAGAAGTTGAAACGCCGACTCTGGAAACGACCACCGGCGGTGCCGAAGCGACACCTTTTAAAACGCATCATAATGATTTTGATTTAGACGTTTATTTGCGTATTTCCGTAGGCGAACTCTGGCAAAAACGTTTGATGGCTGCCGGCTTTCCTAAAACTTTTGAGATTGGCCGCGTCTATCGGAATGAGGGTTCTAGCCCGGAACATGCCCAAGAATTTACCAATATGGAATTCTATTGGGCTTATGCCAACTACGAAGACGGTATGAAATTCATTGTCGAGCTATATCGCACGGTGGCGAAAGAAGTTTTTGGTACGACGCGGTTCTCTTACAAAGGAATGGATTTTGATTTGGCCGATGAATGGAAACATGTTGATTATGCGGAGGAAATAAAGAGACAGACGGGCATTGACATCAACAAAGCTACTGACAAAGAGATTGCCAAGAAGCTGGATGAGCTCAAGGTCTCTTATGATGGCACAAACCGCGAGCGTCTGACTGATACGCTCTGGAAATATTGTCGCAAATCAATTGCCGGACCGGCATTTCTGGTCAATCATCCAACAGTGGTAGCGCCGTTGGCTAAATCGGTGATGGACAAGGACGGCAAACCGCTCTCTGTGGTGCAAATGTTCCAACCGATCATCGCTGGCTCCGAAGTCGGTCGCGGCTATTCTGAATTGAATGATCCGATTGATCAGGAAAATCGTTTTGAAGAGCAAGAAAAACTTTTGAAAAAAGGTGACACAGAAGCGATGATGCCTGATTATGAGTTTGTAGAAATGTTGGAACATGGCATGCCACCGGCTTGTGGTTGGGGTCACGGCGAGCGACTCTTTGCCATTTTGGCCAGCAAACCTCTGCGTGAAGTGCAAATGTTTCCGCTGATGAGACCGAAATAATCTAGGCTTTTGTATTACTTTAAACGTTGCTATAATTAAACTATGGTAAATCAAGACGAAGCAAAAAAATTGAAGCGTATACGTTTTCAGCAAAGATTCTCGAATTTTGAGAAGGCTTATGCACAATTGGAAGATACATTGAAGAGGGATTCGGAACATGATCCGATCATGCGCATAGCACTCATAAAAGCGTTTGAACTTACTTTTGAGTTGGCATGGAATGCTATGCGTGACAAATTTGAGTCGGAACAGGATCCAAAAGAAGAAATTGTTTTTCCACGTAACTCCATTCAAGCCGCATATGATGCAAAGTACATAGCAGACATGGATACGTGGACGAAAGCGCTCAAAAATCGCAATGTTGCTGCGCATGTTTACGACGAAGAATTCGCTGTAGCGCTTGAAAAATTTATTAGGTTGGAATATGCGCCAGTTTTAAAAGACTTATATGAATACTTTAGAGGATCGATCAATTAACGAATTTGGTTTGGAGAACTATCACCTGGACTTTATCGTGCAGGCTGTAGGAAACTATGCCGGCGTGGATGAAGCGCGGATATTTGGTTCGCGCGCTTTGGGAAATTATAAACGTACGTCAGATATAGATATCGCTCTCATGGGTAATCTAAAAGATTTTACGGTCGGCAGTCTCCGTCATTTTTTGAACAATGCCGCACCGTTTTTATACAAAGTTGACGTGCTTGATTATGGAAAATTGAATAATGCAGAGTTAAAGAAACATATAGACGAATACGGGAAAGTGATATTCAAGAGGGCCGGTTAAATATATAGCTGAAAATACCTAGATTTTTATACTTATTTTCTATCCCCACCTTATCCCCATTGCGCTCTTGTGTGTGTGGGATAATTTTCTTATCGGGTTTTGACGAAGGTCGGACCTACGTACCCTTTATTAATTTAAAATTTAAATAACCTTTCGGATCAATTGCGATGACATTATTTGGGGTTGTTGAACCAAGAACCACATTCCCCAAAAGCGTACTCGTCCCGGTCACACTCAATTGACCGCCAGTCGTAATATCAGTCGAAATAGTAGTAGAAGCTGAA
>JAGWNR010000032.1 GCA_028871265.1 Patescibacteria group bacterium | reverse complement strand
TAAAGCGAAAATCGCCCACAGCTACAAAAGATGCAAAATTGTTAGTAGTGTTTGGATTCAGTAAAAACAACGAATTTTCCAAAGCGGAAAAACCCAGAGCGGCGGTCAGGAAATATATCATAAAATCAATCGGTTCGTCGATTTGACTGGAAAATAAGGCAATGCAAATAACGGCAATACTCTTAGCTAATTCTTCTATTATTGCCCAGACGATGTATTGTTGGGTTTGACCGTTGGTAAATGCGGTACTGATTCCTTCAAAATAGGCGGCAACGGCTACTGATAACATGCCGATCAAAAATGTCAGCATGATGGCCAGTCGAGGTTCGGGATGGAGATTGTCTTCGCGGAGCCAAAACCAAAGCCACAGAAATGCCGGCAAAATTCCGGCGGCAAAGGCGTAAATGATAACGGTGGTGTTCATGTCTCTAATTATATCACGGCTTTTTGTAGATAAAGATATTGGATTTTTCTACAACCCATTTACTTTATCAATAATCAGACTCTTTTCGCCGTTGCGGTCGGAAATTTTGCCTTTGACGGCAACGCACCGGTCAGTCGTGATGAGTGCGCGATTTTCAAATAGAGTGCGCGGGAAAACGACGGCTTCGATTGTGCCGGTGAAATCGGCCAGGCGCACAAAAGCCATCGGGTCGCCCTTTTTCGTCGTTATGGGTTTGACCTCCTCAATTATTCCGGCGATGATGACCTCGGCGTTTTCTTTTGCTTCTTTCGCCTTACTAATATTCATGTCGCGCTTTTCTAAGATTGAACGGAATTGCTCCAATGGATGACCGGACAGGTACAAGCCGAGCAGCTCACGTTCCCAAGCTAATCGATCTTTGGTCTCGGCCACAGGTGCCGGAGTCAGTTTGAGGCCAGGTAGAGAAGATTTGTCGGACATAGCTCCAAAGAGCGAGTCTTGGTCCGTCGACTGGCGGTCGCCTTCTTTGTTGAAAGCAATTAAATTATCCAGATTGGCCAAGAGAATGCCACGGTCTTCTCCAAAACAATCCATGGCCCCCACTCTTATCAGTGCCTCAAGAGATTTTTTGTTCAAGTTTCGATCGCGCACGCGTTCCAGAAAATCAGTTAGTGATTTGAATTTTCCGCCGCGCTTGCGTTCGGTGATGATGGCGGTGGCGATGCCTTGGCCAAAGTTTTTGATGGTGACTAGTCCAAAGCGAATGCGGTATGATGTGGTTGTCGAGCGCTCCGGCAGGCTCCCTTTGCGAGACACGAAATTTTCCTGCTGAAAAATTTCTCCAACCGGCGCCAGCCGCGCCGCTTGAGGTCTCTCAAAGGAAGCCATGCCTTCGCGCTCGTTTTCTTCTTTACTCTCTTTATCCTTTTTATCCTTAATTACTGTAAACTGGCTGAAACTTTCATTGACGTCCGGTGGCAGTATGGGAATATTCATCCGTTTACATTCGGTAATGATTTCGGCAATTTTTTCCGTGTCGCCGGATTCGGCGGAAAGGACGGCACTCATGTAAATCTCTGGAAAATTTGCCTTCATGTAAGCGGTCTGATAGGCGACTTTGCCATAACTTGCGGCGTGAGCTTTGTTGAAACCATAACCCTGGAAAGGCTCGAACAGTTTCCAAATTTCCTCTGCTTGTTTTTTGGACAGGCCACCGTGCTTTTGACAACCGGCGACGAACAATTCGTGCTGTTTGGCCATTTCAGCCGGAATTTTTTTACCGACGGCTTTGCGGAATTTATCGACTTCACCCCAGCTGTAGCCAGCAACCTCGATAGCGGTCATGAGTAGGTCGTCCTGATACACCAACACGCCATAGGTCGGTTCAAGGAATTTTTTCATCGCCGGATGCATATAGGTGACTGGCTTCAAACCATTTTTGCGCGCAATGTATTCGTTGATGTTATCCATCGGGCCAGGGCGATAGAGGGCGACCATCAGGTTGATGTCTTCGACTTTGGTCGGTTTGAGCTCCATCAAATAACGCGTCATGCCGCCACCGTTCAATTGAAAAGTACCAATGGTTTCACCGCGGGCCAGCATCTCAAATGTTTTTTTGTCATCAATTGGAATAGTTTCTATATCAATATTTAAACCTTCAATTTTTTTGACCCGTTCGACCGCGTCGGAGAGAATCGCCAGGTTGCGAATACCGAGAAAGTCGAATTTGAGTAGCCCTGCATCCTCTATAGCATGCATGTCATATTGAGTGATAATTTTTTTGCTGTCACCTTCGGTGCCTTCACTTCTGGGATCGGTTTGCAGTGGTGAAAAATCAGTGAGCGGTGTTGGCGCGATGACCACACCGGCGGCGTGCAGACTGATGTGACGAGCGCAACCTTCTATTTTTTTGGCCATATCGATAATGCGACTGACCTCCGGATCGCGTTTGTATAAATCATCCAGTTCTGCCGTCTCCTTCAAAGCACGATCGATAGTCATGGGAAAACCCTGCGAACCCATGGGGATGAGTTTGGCAATTTTGTCGCCGGTTGCCACAGGAAAACCCATTGCGCGCGCAACGTCGCGGACACTGCCACGGGCCAACATGGTGCCAAAAGTACCGATCTGAGCAACATGATCGGTGCCATATTTTTGGCGGGCATATTTGATCATGTCGTCACGGCGGTTGTCGGCCATATCCATGTCGATATCAGGGGCAGATGGACGTTCCGGATTGAGAAAGCGTTCGAATGGCAAGTTAAAGTAGAACGGATCAACATTAGTGATGCCTGATAGATATGACACCATCGAACCGGCAGCTGATCCGCGGGTGGTGGTGAGGATGCCGGCATCGTGAGCGTGACGCAATAGATCGGAGACGACTAGAAAATACGGCGCATAGCCTTTGTTTTTTATAACTTCAAGCTCATAATCGACGCGCTTTTTTAGTTCCGGCGTTTCGACAATGCCGCGACGCTCACGGCCTTCATCGACAATCCTCTTCAGCTCATCATCATAAGTGCGGCCTTTGGGCACGATGTAGTTTGGAAAGACCCATTTGCCGAGCTCAAGCTCCAGATTACACGCGTCAGCAATTTTTTGGTTGTTTTCTAGGGCTTCCGGCAAATCTTTAAAAAGTTCGCGAGCTCGTTCGCTTGAAATAAAAGAAAAATCCTCATCATCGGAATCGCTCTTGTCATCATTGCCGGTGCCGCCTTGCATGACGCGCATCAGGGTTTCGCGGGCTTCGCGATCTTCGGGTTTTAAATAGTAGACATCATGGGCGGCCGTGATTGGTGTATCAGTCTCGCGGGCAAGTTTGATCAAGCTTTGCATGAGCTCTTCGTGACCGTCGATTTCTGGATGGCGAGTAATTTCGATGTAGAAATTTGAAGCCTCGACAGATACATTCCTCCTCGGGACACGCGTTGGCGGGGGGCTCCCGCCACGCTCGTTCTCGTGCCGTCGCACTGCGAAAGGTCCCTCGGAAGAAGTATCTGCCTCGGCTTTAATATTTCGACTTTCAACTTGAAATATTTTCTTGTAATCATTTATGAGCAATCTCGCTTTCTCTAAATCTTTATTTCTGACGGCTTGCGCGATATCACTGGAAAAAGACGGCGCGATGGCGATTAGTCCATCGTGATACATTTCTAAAAGCTCGTGATCGATGCGCGGCTTGTAATAAAAACCGTCAAGGTGTGACCTTGTCACCAATTGAATGAGATTTTTGTAGCCAGTCAAATCTTTGGCCAGTAGGACCAGTCGTGTGCGGCGATTATCGACGCCGGTCTGCATGTCATGACGGGTGCGCACAGCGACATAGAAATCCACGCCGATGATCGGCTTTATTTCGGCTTTTTTACAATCTTTATAAAATTCGATCGTGCCGTACATGTTGCCAGCGTCCGTGAGCGCCAGTGCTGTCATACCGTCGGATTTCGCCGCTTTGACCAGCTCGTCAACTTTTGGCAAAGCATTCAAGAGGGAATAGTGAGAGTGAGTGTGGAGATGGGTGAAGCGGGACATATAGATATTATAGCAAGGCCAGAAGCGTAAAATCAGTTGACATAATAAAAAATATATGTATAATTTTATGCAGATACAGTAAGTGCTTGCGGGACACCCTATGTGTCGGCACCCAAAGTTCGTTTACATCAAACCATCAAAAAACAAAAGAGAAAGAAGCTAAATATGAACAATCAAGAAACAAATCAAGCGGTGACTGAAGCAACTGGTGGTATTCGGCTGATTATAAACGGCGGTAGTGATATCGTCGAATCTGCAACGGTCCCAATCCAATGGTTCTTTTCACCGGAAGTCATCAGAAAAAATCCAACCAAACTGCTCATTATCGAACAGAGTGAAATGTTGGGAGAATACAAACCAAGCAGCTATAATGACAGCGATGAGGGCGCTCGCTATTTGGTCAAGGTGACCGATTTGGTGACATTTATTCAGTTTTTTGCTCCAGGCAAACACTGCATTGCAGTGCTCGCATTGGATGAAACAGAATGTGACACCGATCGCATGCGACGTAGAGGAGAACGGCGGTATCATGCCGATATCAGCGTCTCCCGTATCCGCGACGCGATCAAATCGGGTGATTTCAGAGACGTTGATCCAGATGTAGTAGGCGCGACCATCAAGGAAATTGATGTGCCACAGGAGTTGTTTGCGCATCGGACGCAAAGCAAATTTGGCACAATGGTTTGGAAATGGACCAACCTGTGGCATGAAATTGCCCCGCGCGACCAATGCCAATATCGGCGACGGCTAATATTTGCGTTCACCCTGCAACCATTTATCTGGATGATTGGTATGATTCTGCGTTTTTTCATTCAGGTTTTTGGGAGCATTGTCTATCCTCTCATAAGACTCATCGTTTTCTTCTTTGGCTTCAAACCTAATTTCATCTTCAAACACTTGGGTGAGATCTGGAAATGGGATCATGATCCCCGAAATGATTTCGATGATCTGTTCCTTTCCGAAGAAGTATCTGGATATCGGGTTTGGTCAGTGAATAATGGCAAGACCCGTTATATGCCAATCACTGGTATCGAACTCGCATGTCTTTTGTTTGTGGCATGGTCCATAAAAACGATCATCGCAAACCTCACAATCAGCTTGTTCCTGGCGTTGGGCATTGCTATCGTCGTCACTTCGATAGTGTTTATGATTGTTATGAGGTTAAAGCCTCGTGAAGATGACGAATTGTTGGCCGCTCGTCGGCGTGAATCTTATGAGACGTGGTTACGCAATCTCGCGATTGATCAGGCGCCTACCAAAATCAGCCTGAATGCCTTGCCGGCGCCGTATCACGGAGGCCTGGTTCAAAAGCTGCGTGTCGGTTACTGGTATGCCAAAATCAAGGTTTGCAAACCCTACTCGTTACGATAAAATTGTTTTGATCACAAGCCCCTCGCGCATGACGCGACGGGGTTTTTTCTTGACTATTCAATTACGACACCAAAATTTTTGCTCGTCACCATTGATTTGCTTTTATCAAAGAGGGATAATTAATGGATGGAAAAAGCGCTAAATATTGTTTTATTTCGCAAGGCAGAAATTCGTAGAGATATTCACGACAATGAATGGTGGTTTTCGGTTGTGGATGTTATCAAAGCACTTACAGGCAGTTCTCAACCCAGCAAATATTGGACGGCAATGAAGGCTAGAGTAAAAGCTGATGATGGAATCGAGTTGTCTACAATTTGTAGGCAACTGAAATTAGAAGCATCAGACGGTAAAAAATACGAGACAGATTGCGCCAATTTAGAAGGATTATTTAGGATCATTCAATCTATACCATCTCCAAAAGCTGAATCATTTAAGCGTTGGTTGGCACGAGTAGGTTACGAAAGAGTCAAAGAGATTGATGATCCAGAATTGGCGACTAAACGAACTCGGATGCTCTATAAATTAAAGGGCTATCCCGACGATTGGATAGAAAAGAGAATGCGTGGTATTGCAATTCGCGAGGAACTCACAGATGAATGGAAAAATCGCGGTGCACAAAAGGACAAAGATTACGAAATTTTGACTGCAGAGATATCAAAAGCCACCTTTGGCGTTACTCCTCAAGAATATAAAGAACTCAAAGGTTTGAAGCGAGAGAATTTACGCGACCATATGGACGATTTTGAGCTTATCTTTACCATGCTTGGCGAGCGTTCCACGACCGAGATTCATCGCAATGAAGATTCACATGGAATTCCGAAACTGAAAGAAGATGCTCAAATCGGCGGAGCAATTGCCGGATTGGCGAAAAAGAAGCTTGAAAAGAAGCTCGGGCGATCACTGGTCTCAAACAAAAATTTCAAGAATAAAAGATTGCAATAATATGTCAAAATTTCTCATCGGCATTGACGAAGTGGGTCGCGGACCATTAGCGGGGCCGGTGGCGGTAGGGGTGTTTGCGGTGCGAGATCCTGCAATTTTGGCTACTTTCAAAGGTGCGCGCGATTCAAAAAAAATGACACCAAAACAGCGCGAGGCAGTTTTTATGGAAATTGAAAAATCACATGCGGCCGGCGATGTTTTCTATGCTGTGGAATTTTCATCCGCGGCGCACATTGATGAAAAGGGAATTGTGTCCGCGATTCGATCGGCAATGAATGAGGCTTTAAAGCGGGTTGAGAAAAATTTTATACAAGGTCAGACCTCGGTGTTTGGTACAAGGTCAGACCTTGATACAGAGGTCAGACCTCTGTATCCGGTACAAGGTCAGACCTTGGATTATTGTGAAGTTCGCCTCGATGGTACTTTGAAAGCGCCGCCGCGGTATACGAACCAAAAAACCATCATTCGTGGTGACGATTCCGAGCCGGTTATATCTCTAGCCTCCATTTGTGCCAAAGTTTTGCGCGATCGCCATATGGTTGCTCTCGCTGAAAAATACCCGCAATATGGCTTTGATATTCACAAAGGATATGGTACCAAAGCGCATTACGCTGCCATCAAAAAATATGGTCCCTCAGATGAGCATCGCCGGAGTTTTGTGAAGTGAAGCCTCTGTAACTAAAATTTTGTGTAAAACAAAACCCCGCGCAGTTTTCAGGCTACATGGGGTAAGAAAAAATTTGATTTTGGCTTTATCGACACCTAATGATTTAAATTATTTGGAATGTGATCTCGAATGAAGTCATCAATAAGTTTTTCCATGAATTGAATGTTTTCTCTCAACCTTTGACGTGCAAAGTCTAAGGCCTTTTGCTTCAAAATTGGAATTTTTATAGAAGAAGCA
>JAGWNR010000031.1 GCA_028871265.1 Patescibacteria group bacterium | reverse complement strand
GTCAACGGCTCTCTATAAGGATCAGAACCATCGTACGGCTTTGATTTTGTCTCTGGTTTTGGTGATGTGTTGGTGTCCGTTTTATCGCTGTCACCAATCGGCATAGCGACACCTTTGGAGAGGAGCAGGTCGACAATACTAATAGAAGGCGTCTTTGGTTTAATGGTTGGGTTGCCAGCCGGCTCTACAGGTTGAGTTTGTCTGGGAGGTTTAGTCGGTTCGATCGTAGAAGACTTCTCTTTTGCCGGTTCCGGCGTATCACCTAGTAAATGGTCCAGAGGCATTGCTGAATCGACAGAAGGTTTCGATGTTTTTGGTGTAGGCGTCGCAATCTTTTTAGGAGCAGTCGCTCTCTGCTCTGTCTCGGTCATTGCTATGGCCATATCTGACGGTTCAACAGCCGCATCCGGTTTCGGTTTGGTCATGGTTGGCGTTTCCTTTACCCCTGTCAAATCGACGCTGGATATATATGGCGCGTGCTCGACTGGTTTGTCGATGATGAATCCGCCGGCCTTTTCTATCGCCTCGGCGACGGATTGTTTGGTTACTCGCACAGTATCGTCGTCTGGTGTTTCATTTGCATTATCCAGCGCTTCGCCTTTATCCAATTTTTCCTCGGCCTCAGCCTCCATTTTGCGTAGTGAATCGCGCATTTTGTCAAAAATTTGTTTGTTGATGTCTCCGGCAATAGCGGTGGATTTTCTGAAATCAGTCTTCATTCTCCTGCCGATGTTGGCGGTAAACATGGCCGATGGTGAGAGCCCCAGCATGACCAAACCCACCTCATCAGCCAATTCGCTGATCTGGTCGTACATCAGGTCATATTTTTCACCGATATCGACGACCACTCCGGTGGTATCGATCGAGCTCAGAGCCTGTTTGATGTCAACAGGTAATTTATCGAAAGCTTTTTGGATTTGTTCAGTTGTGTATGCCATGGTTTTTGTTATTTTTTCGCTTCACCGCCACCGCCGGATGCTGGTTTGGGTTTGTCTTCTTTTGGTTTCCCTTTTTCCCCTTGAATTCTTTCGAAAGCTTCTCTTTGTTTTTCTTCCTCTTCTACTTCTTTGGCTTTACCCAAAACCTTTTTCCATTTATCTTCTTTTTCTTCGATTTTTTTCTTTTGTTCAGCTATCAAACCATCGAGCTTCTTTATTTCCTCGTTATGTTTTTGCGTTGTGGTTTCTATAGCCAATGTCAAATCACTTTGTATTTTTTCCGATTGTTTGTCGAGCTCCTGATTTTGCTGTGAGATTTCCTGAATTCTCTTTTGTCTAGTAGATGTCAGAGAATTATTGCTTTGTTTTATCTCGTTTATTTGCAGTTGAATATTCCTGGCTCTGTCTGGAGTAACAAAACCTGCAACGGTCTCCTTTTCAAGTTCGGCGATCTTTTTTTGATTTGCCTGATGCTCTTCTTCAAAGGCCTGGCCCTCTTTTGCTAATTGGTCAGCGTTTTGTTGTTTTTGTTTTGTTATCAGGCTGGTTTTTGCAGCAGCTTCAGTTTTGTGTTTGGTTATTTGTGCATCCAGTTTGTCAGGTACATCATTACCTTCTTTGGTTTTGACCAAGGCCGCCCTCTGGTCCTGATAAGTTTTGAGAGTGTCATGATGTTGATCGTGCTCTGTCTGCATTTCTTCTTTGTGTGCTTTGGCGTATGCCTTGTCATAATCACCTTGCAAAGCATCAGCGGCTCGACGGTTTTCATAATTCAAGCCGTCGGCGGTTATGTCAGCTCCTCCAAAACGTGAAATACCAGCCGTCATTCTTT
This sequence comes from Patescibacteria group bacterium, assembly GCA_028871265.1. GTDB lineage: Bacteria > Patescibacteriota > Minisyncoccia > Phycocordibacterales > PALSA-1337 > JAGWNR01. Next base: position 5,423 of record JAGWNR010000031.1, on the reverse strand, counting down.
GAATGAGTGTTGTTTTTCTCATTGTTTCCAAATATTTTGCACCCATTTCTTCGTTCCTTATTTTTGCGTCTTTATAAGCTTTTTCACCGGCTTCTCCAGGGGCAAAATCGGCACGATTTGTCGTCATAATATTCTTGAGCACAGCCTTGTCCTTCTTCTGCCGTTCATCGCGCGCTTTGTTATAACTGCCGGCCACCTTGTTAGTAGCACTAGATGCAATTCTGCCTACAGTAGGACTCCATGTAGCTATTTTTTTCATTGCAGTACTTTCACCTGCCTTGCTAGCAAGCCTGCCACCGGTATTTCTCCAGGCAGAACTGGCGCTTCCCGACACCGCGCCCATGCCCCATTTTTTGGCGTTGCCAATGCCTTTGTTGACCAAATCTTTACCGACCGAAGCGAACTCCATAGCGGCCATGAGCGGAATGATTATGAGAATCAAGGCAATCAAATATTCCATGATTGTGCCGACAAATGAAAGTTGGAAATTTGCACTGCCGCCGCTAGTGCCAGGGTTTAGGCTGCTTTTGAAAAGCGGATTAGTGATTACCCGCAATGCCACGTACATAAAGAAAAGATATATCGGCAAAATCAAGCACTGGTTTATAAGAGCGTTTTTCCAGCGATCAGACATTTTTGTTTTAACTTCCGGAATGATCCATCCGACAAAATATACCGGCGAGAAAGCCATGAGTATGATGAGAAAGCCGATACGTACAGCAAACAGGAGTGCTGCACCCAGAAAACTCAATGCGGCTATGTTCATTATCAAAACCCCACCGATGCCGGCAGTGATAATGGCCAACGGATTTGTGCTTTGAGTCTGGCCACGGGTAGAAACAATGGTTGTAGAACTGACGGCATCGGGCGCATAAACATTTTGTATGCTCAAGGCTTTCATAAACTCATCAGATATTCCGCCTGAAGTAAAAGATTTCGATATATAATCGTTGCTTGACTGGTTAAAGTTTATATTTGCCCCACTCGGTGCAATCGCACGATAAAAAGCCAAGCCAACCAAATTTGAAGCATCAATGAAAAATTTGGTAAAGAAGAGACTGAAATTGATCAGGACACCGGCGATAACTACCATAATTATTATATGTTGCATGCTGGTGTTACCAGCTTCGCCTATAATCATTCTTATGGATATGTAAAGCAGGAAGAAGATGATGAGGATACTCGAAAGATCTCGAATTGTTGTCCATGTGGCATCGACAATTCCACCACTTGCACTGACAAATGAGCTCATGTTCAGGGTTATGATCATCACAGCGTTCAACACGACACCAGAAAGAGTTAATGCCCAGTTTGCGATTGGTAAGGCTATGTTGTTAATACCAGCCGCGATCAATGCATCCATACAACTGAGCGGTCCAAAATGATACAGAATATTGCAACTACTGAAATCAATGCCGCCTTCATTCACGGTAGAGGGTGTTGTGGTCGGTGTTGCGCTCAGGCCCGCGCCTGGATTTATTGGTGATTGAGCATTTCCGCCTGTAGAAGTGATAACAAAATTTTCTTGTGCATGAGAAATATTGGGAATTGTAGCACCGTATCCCACCACCACGGCGGCGACAAAAATTAAAATCGTTAATTGTTTCCAATATTTCTTCATGATGATGTGATGCTGGCGGTTTGGATTTGTGTTAGAAGGAATTTTTTCATGGATGATTGGTCGTCAAAAACTTGGGCCCAGGCCTGTGGTTGTGGCGGTTGAACTGGCAGTCGTGCCACTGCCGGAACCATACATAGAACATTCGCTTTGAATACCGGCTGCAATGGACATGATTCCATTGGCGCCGTTGACTGTATTATTGACACTATTATTTTCTTGTTGAGCGGCTGACACCGAATCCGCCGACGGCATTTGACCGGACTGAATCATCTGATTGTATTGTTGAGTCAAGTTGCTCAAGTCACTGGCTGAGGTGGTATTACTCAAACTAGCGTTAAAGGAATTCAAGAAGTTCAAAGTACTACTGGCTTGGGCATTTTCGACCTGCAAATTCTGTTCCAGTGTTGTGGTAGTAGCAATGAGAGTATTGAGTTCGCTGATTGCCATTGTGTCGCTGGCATTTTGACAAATAGTCATGATATCGGCCAATGTGCTGGAGGCGTTATCTACTATGGACAGTGAATTATTAACAGCATTAAACTGGTCAGTGGCGTAGCCAATATACCTAGAAACATCAATAGAGGCCGTGCCGCTAACACTACTGGTTACGGATGAATTCAAACTGGATGCTTGCGTATTCATTTGCTGTAGATATGAATTGCCACCATAGTCGCTAGAAGGTTGACTGAGAGTGGACAGACCATTCTGTAGCACCTTGTATGCCAACATTGATAACATGTCACCGATGACTTCATCCAACTCTTTGGCTGAGACCAAGGTGTCCTGACCGGCACCCAGAGCTTTGTTTACTTCATTGCTGATTGTGGTGCCCGGGGTGGTAATGGTGCAACGTTGAGGTTTGCCGTTTTTAGAATTAAAGTTATAAGAAGTGTCGCCGGTATAATAGGCTTGATCCATTTCATCTTCGGAAATGGTTGTATCATCCTTGCAATCGCGATAGGACAAAAATCCTTGACCCCAATTCAGTTCATTATTTAGTTGGGTGGTTTTTTGTTGAATGCTATTATCCAGACTGCTCTGAGCCATCAGATATGCACCATAGAAACTGTTTTGTGGTTCAGCCAATGAGACAAAGGCCGGCCAACCACCCTGACTGAAATCACCGGCCTCGAAACCATTGATAGAGGCACCTCGGACATTGTTTATAACTGTGGAGAGTGTGCAAGTGTATGGATTGTTCAATTGTGCTCTTTGGTATGCCAAGGCTAGTTTAACGTTCAAACTGATTGGTGAACACAATGATTGCAGAGGACCCAGGAAACTGGTACTGGAACCGATCAGATAACCGGTAGCCTGATCACCGGCCGTCATGAAAAATCCAGTTGGATCTTGGATAAAGGCCGGTGTTTGATTAAAGCCAGTATCTGCCCAATAGATTACGCTGTTGACTAATTGCTGCAAAAGCGCCTTGGCCGCCGCCCAGGCTAATGGTTTTAGGACGTAGTTGTAGATGTAGTCGGAGTTGGTGAAATTGGTTGCAACTTTGGTTAGATCCTTAATTACTGCAGTTAAAGCATTTCCAAGAGCTGATATAATATATTGAAAAGGGTCACTGGTTATTGTCTGGGCATGTGATTTATGTGGCGGATTTAAAATATATGAACCAGTAACGACCATAGCGACCAAGCCGATCATTAAAATAGTTTTAGCAAGTGTTTTTGGTATTTTCATGTTATTTATTGTTGGAGAGTGGTCGTTGCTATTGATACTGTACCGGTACTGGTGCTAATGACCATGCCCTTTGTCGCCAGGAATTTCTGTAATTCTGTCATAGCGGCGTACATCTGGTTTATACCGTTCATATATTGTCCTGCCCCGGTGATGCCTGCGGCCGGATCAATGACAATATTTCGCATCATTTCAGCCGCAAATAGACGGGTGCTCATGGCATTAATCAAATCCAGATGAATACTGGCCGCTGTTGGTGTTGTTGTTGCTGATAGAAGTCCAGTCAGAGTATTTTTGTATGCAATAATAATCGGGTCAATGTTTTTTGCTATGGAAGCGTCGTTTTGTTCAATTGCGTCTCTGGCATAGACAGCCTCATTACCAGTAGTTTGATTGTTATTAAATAAATCACCAAGTTTAATTACATATATGCCCGTGGCGTAAAGACTATCATCCTTGCCTATTTTGATGTCGGAAAAATCATAGACCTTGGGTTTGGCCATGATGTTTTGATTATTTAAAACTTGTGCCGCCAGAGAATTGGCGTTGTCAGTGGTGATTTGACCGCCAGAACTTTTAAACTGAACGTAATTGGAAAATAGCATTTTACCCAACAGGCTGGTTTCAGTATTTGAATCCGGTGGTGTGGTAGAGGTTGTCTTTAAACCACCCAGACTGTTGTCAGAATTGGGCGCCCCAGATATACCGGTGAGGGTTTTTTGCCAATCGGTGTCGGCCGCAATGGGACTATTGTCAGTGTTTTCCGCCGATGTGTATATGGTCGAATTAGCGGCAGGCCTAGTTGTGTTTATGCCAAAATATTCACTGGCCACATAAATAATACCCAGAGTAATTACGGCAATAATGATCATCCAGACAATTTTACGGGTGGGGTAATTCACGAAATTGATTATGTATTCTGATGTGGGGGCAGGCCAGAAAAAAGCCCAGAAATACCGAGTTCATTGTATCAAAAATCAACGTCGAATTGGCTAATCTGCTGTGGAAAAGAAACTTTTAAATATAAAGCAAGGATACATATTTTCTTTTTCGCAGTCCGACGATCCTTTGCGCAGTACTATGCCGTAGCATTTCCCAAAGCTCGACTGAAGCCTTGTAGGGAGAGTTTTGTGGAAATGCCGGCAGAGTACAAGCAAATTCGGCGGACGAGAAAAGGAAAATATGTGTCTTTGCTTTAATATATTTTTGTTATTTCTTTCCACTGTTCGATAGAAAAAGTTTCCGGTCTTGCATCCACAGGCCATCCACAATCCACCCACAGCTTTTCCAGAGCTTGTTCATCAATCAAATTTTTCAAATTTCCCCGCAAAACCTTGCGTTTATGGGCAAATCCGGCCTTGACCACTTCAAAAAAGGTCTTTTCAGACAGTTTATCCACATCAAAAAACTCTTTTGAGATTTTATCGATTAAAATGATTGCCGAATCGACCTTTGGTATCGGTCGAAACGATCTTTTTGGAACCGTATCGATGTATGTTGGTGTGCCGTATGCCTTGACCGAAATTGATAGGATGCTTTCCTTGCCATTGGCTGCTACAATGCGTTTGGCCACTTCCCTTTGCACCAACAGTACCATTTTGGTCGGATTACTCTCATTGGTTAGAAATTTTCTCAGGATTTCGCCGGTAATGTAGTATGGAATATTGGCCACTATGGTATATTTTCTGCTTTTTAGACCAAGATCTTCGGGCTTTGTGTCCAAGGTGTCACCTCGCACAAGCCGTAATGACCCCGAGGCGATCTCTGCCTCAAAAATGCCTTGTAAATATTCGACTGCACGCTCATCCTTTTCGATGGCAATTACTTTAGCACCGGTTGAGAGCAGGCCTTTGGTTAGAATCCCCTTGCCCGGTCCAATTTCTAGTACTACGTCGCCGTCGCCTGTGCGTGCCGCATGAATCATGGCGCCGACCACGTTTGGTGCATGCAGAAAATGTTGGCCCAGAGATTTTTTGGCGATAAATGTCATGGGTAAAGTATAGCAAATTTCGTGTACGAGGTGTCACCTCGTACACAGCCCAAACAACAGTTTGTATGGTATGATTTATTCATCCTTTACAAGAATTAAATTTATCTTATGAAAAATCTAAAA
>JAGWNR010000030.1 GCA_028871265.1 Patescibacteria group bacterium | reverse complement strand
AAACCGGAATAGTAATACCCAAAATCCAACCGAAAATATTTTGTGAGATTACCAAAATGACCGGCGCATACGATTTCAAAAAAACAGCCGTGTATGGTGCAAATGTTTTGGAAAAGATTGAATACAAAATCGGCAAAACGGCAATAGCCAGAATGAGTATGCCGACAATAACAATCAGTTCTATTTCTTTTTTCTCTTCTTTCATTCTAAAATTATACCTCTTTTTCGATATCTTTACCCGCCTCGAAAAGTGAATTTTCGCCGCCGTGTGGTGCGGTCAATTGCATACCAATTGGCAAATTACCACTCATTCCGGCTGGCACGGAAACAGCCGGCATGCCAGTCAGATTGGCCGTCACTGTAAAGATATCTTCCAGATACATGGCCACTGGATCATTAGTTTTTTCGCCGATTTTGAAAGCAGGCGATGGCGCAGTCGGTGTCAAAATGAGATCAACCGATTCAAAAGCCTTTTTAAAATCATCGGTGATGAGCTTGCGCACGGCGTTGGCGCGGTAATAGTAAGCGTCATAATAGCCTGAAGAAAGCACGTAGGTTCCCAAGAGGATCCGACGTCGGACTTCGGGACCAAATCCGGCGGCGCGCGTTTTGAAATAGTCTTCGATCATATCTTTGCCGTCGACATGCAGGCCGTATTTCACTCCGTCGAAACGCGCCATGTTCGAAGAAACTTCTGCCGGCATGAGCACATAGTAGACAGCCAGCGAGTATGAAATATTTGGCAGAGAAATCTCGCGGATTTCATAGCCTTTTTTCTCCAGTTTTTTCAAAGTATCATCCAGCACTTTTTTTACATCCGCATGCAAGCCTTCTTTCAAGAAATGCCAAGGCACTCCGATAATTAACTTTTCCTTTTTGCTTTTTCCTTTTTCCTTTTGATAAGTTGTCTCATCAATCGTTGTTGAATCAAGACTATCTTTCCCCTTGATCGCATCAAAAATAATCTGCGCGTCTTCGATTGTTTTTGCAAAAGGGCCGATTTGGTCCAAGGATGATCCCATGGCCATGACACCATAGCGCGAAACCGCGCCGTACGTCGGCTTTAGCCCGACCACACCGCAAAAACTGGCTGGTTGGCGAATCGATCCTCCAGTATCGGAACCCAAAGCACCCAGAACCATACCAGCAGCGATCGCCGCGGCCGAACCACCCGATGAACCGCCGGCAACGCGCGCCGTATCGTACGGATTTCTGGTCGGACCAAAAGCGGAATTTTCCGTCGAGCCACCCATAGCGAATTCATCCATATTGGTGCGGCCGACCAGGACGGCGCCGTTTTCGACTTGGAGTTTTTTGATGACGGTCGCGTCGTAGGTGGCATGATAGTTTTCCAGGATTTTTGAAGCGGAACTGGCAATCTGACCTTTGACCAAAATATTATCCTTTATGGCCAGCGGAATGCCGCAAAGTATTGGAAAATCTTTGCCGGCCTTGCGAGCTTCCGCGATCGCCTTGTCGGCAAAGCCGGCTTGAACCAAAACATTGTCATACACCTCTAGAAAGGCATTAAGCTCCTTGTTTTTACTTTCAATTTCTGCCAGGGCAGATTTAGCCAGATCAGTCGCGGTGAAATCACCATTTTTCAGACCTTCATGTGCAGTTTGTATAGTCAAATTTTTTAGATTTATTGGCATTTTAATTAGTCTTGCGCGATTATTTTTTTGACCGCCACATAATCCCCTTCACGCTTTGGTGCTTCATTTAATAGTGCCTCGCGATCTTCGGCCGATGTCGTTTGCGCCGTATCATCGCGCATGACATTTTTGACCGCACCAGGCTCCGGTTTCAAATCCGGAATTGGCGCGGACTTGATCTGATCGACATAGGCCAAAATACCGTCGATATCATGGGCTAATTTCTTCTTTTCATCAGCCGATAGGTTAATTCGAGCCAAATTTGCTAGGTTTTCTATTTCTTTCTCTGAAATCATGAGCTGATTATATCACAGGTTTTGGATGACAAGGTGACACCTCGCACATTCATTGACAAGGTGACACCTCGCACATGTCAAGGTCTGGCCTCATTTTAGGAATTTTTTAATATTTTTTTATGATTTCTTAATAACCAATTTTATATAATTACTGTATGAGGTGACACCTCATACATATCATATGCACATAATTGGCGAACGTTATCACGTATACAATAGAGGTGCGCACAAAGCAGCAATTTTTGGCGATAAGAACGATTATGATCGTTTTGTATCATTATTGTACATTGCCAACACTTCAAAAAAGCTAATGTTTGCTCGCCTATATGGTGATATATTTTCCGTTGAAAGACCTGACACTTTCGTCCATATTTTCGCCTATTGTCTTATGCCCAACCATTTTCATCTAGGGTTAATTGAAAAAGAGGAAAAAGGTATTGAAAGGTTCACGAAAAAACTTTGGACGGCTTATAGCATGTATTACAACAAAAAATATAGCCATTCCGGCACCATAATCCAAGGAAGTTGCAAATCAAAACATATTGACTCACAAGAATATTTTCAATACCTCATTGAATACATTCATTTAAATCCTTTTGGCATAGAAGAACCAAATCTATTGCGTGAGGCAAAACAGGAACTTAAAAACGAGGCTATCGAATATTCAAAAAATTATCTGTATTCAAGTTTTAGAGATTACCTAGGTGAAAAAAGACCAGAAAATAAAATCCTGTCTATTATGTACGAGGTGTCACCTTGTCATTTGTAAAAACTCCTCTTCGGAAATGACCGCAACACCCAACTCTCGCGCTTTGTCCAGTTTCGAGCCGGCATTCTCCCCCGCCACCACATAATCAGTATTTTTCGAGACCGAACCGGCAGCCTTGCCGCCCAAATTCCGCACCATTTCCTCGGCATCCGTTCGTTCGAGCGTCGGCATCGTGCCGGTAAAAACAAAAGTTTTACCGACAATTCCCGCTCCCACACCCGTTTCGACTTTCGACTTTCGACTCAGGACTTTCAACTTTTCTATCTTGACCTGACCCAACAGATTCTTCACCAGTTTTTTATTCGCCGCAACCTTGAACCATTCCGTGAGTTCGCGCGCCACCACCGGACCGACGCCATAGATTGATTCTACTTCCCCGAGCGGCGCCTTCTCTATTTTTTCAATCGTGCCAAAATGTTTCGCCAAATCAAACGCCGTTTCCTCACCGACTTGCGGAATGGAAAGTGCGGTCAAAAAACGTGGCAAGGTGACACCTCGCGCATTTTCAATAGCTTGGAGCAAATTATCCACCGACAATTCGGCAAACCTGGGCAGCGCCAACAAATCGCCACGCTTCAGAGTAAATATATCATCAAAAGTGGCAATCAAATTATGTTCAAACAGCAAATCAATCACTTTCGGTCCCAGGCCGTCAATGTCAAAACAATGTTTGGAAACAAAATGATAGAATTTACGCCGCGTTTGCACCGCCGAATCACGCGCCACACAACGCCAGGCCGCCTCACCGGGAATACGTTCGATTTTGCCGTCTCCACCACATTCAGCTATATGCGTCGGCCATTTAAACGGTTTGGAATTTTTCGGTCGAAGCTCCAGCACCACTGAAACAATATCCGGAATAACATCACCAGCCTTTTGCAAAATGACGGTATCACCGATGCGCACATCAAGCCGTTTTATTTCATCCTCATTATGAAGAGTAGCCCGCGACACTGTTGAACCAGCCACAACAACCGGTCGCAAATGTGCCACCGGCGTGATGACACCAGTGCGGCCGACTTGAAATACAATATTCTCCAAAACCGTCGTTACTTGCTCTGCCGGAAATTTATAGGCTACACCCCAACGAGGACTTTTGGCAGTATAGCCCAAGGCTTCTTGGATTTTGCGCGAATTAACCTTGAGAACAATACCATCCAATTGATAAGGCAAATCATGACGCTTTTTAGTCCACTCCTCATAATATTTTTGGACTTCATCAACATTTTTGCAGAGTTTAAAATTTGGATTGGTCTTAAAACCTAATTTTTTTAAAAGTTGAAGCTCGCCAGTCTGTTCTCCTGGAAAATTTTGCAAGGCTCCCTCATCCCTCGAGATCGCTCCACTTTTACTTGTACCACTTGAAACTCTATCAATATCATAGAAAAATGAATCGAGTCGGCGTGCGGCGGTCATTTTCGGATCAAGCTGACGCAGTGATCCGGCGGCAAGATTGCGTGTATTGGCATACAGCGGCTCGCCGGCTTTCTGTCGCTCGACATTTATTCTCTTTAAATCGTCCGTGCTCATCCATATTTCGCCTTCGAGCACAATATCGACTGGTTCAGAGAGGCGTAGCGGCACACTTTTAATAGTGCGTATATTGTGAGTCACATCCTCGCCAATTTCGCCATCGCCGCGGGTTGCGGCTTGGACCAGAATGCCTTTTTCATATGTCAGAATGACCTTGAGACCATCAATTTTTAGCTCACCACAATACTCCAATTTTTCCTCGCCAATGTCTTCTTTTTCCATAAAATTTCGCACTTTTTCATCCCATTTTTTGAGCTCGTCAAAATCAAAAACATCGTCAAACGACCACAATGGAAATTCATGGCGCACTTTCTTAAACTCTTTAATCGGCGTGCCGCCGACGCGCTGGGTCGGTGAATCCGGCGTGACAAGATCAGGATATTCGGCCTCAATTGTCTCTAACTCGCGCACCAACGAATCATACGCTTCATCTGAAATTTCCGGCTGGTCCAAAGCATGGTACAAATGACTGTGGTGATTTATGGCCTCTTTTAGCTTGTTTAGCCGACCAACAACATCTTTTGGTACGCTTTTTTTCATACAGATATTATAACAAAAAAAAGAACAGCCCATTGTTTCCAACAGGTTGTTTGAAGCAAACTTTACACTATTTCCAAAACTCGTGAATAATGAAAACCGGAGTCACAGAAATAGTAAATATCACCATAACGAACGTCAGAATATAAACAGACAAACCGACAAGCAACGACGCTGGTGGATCTTTAATCTGACTGTAATGGATGACTATGCGCATTGTCTGAATACCTAGATACGAAACACACACGGTAACAAACGTAGTAATTGCGACAATAACCACATCGTACATATATTTCCTTTTGTTTAATTGAAACTGTATAAAGATTACAACAGAGCAGAAAAATGTCAATAATTAAGTTCAAGCGTGCGATTGACCTTGCGTGGACTGGTATCAGAACAATCATGATTTTGAACACTGTTTGTGTCACCAACACCTGTCCATCCCAAATTATAACCAGCAGAAGTAATACTTGTGTGTGGGATCACGCCTAGATTGGGATCTGTAATATAAGATTTTTCAACAGTTATGCTGGCGCACCCATTGCCGGCACCATCGGTAGAAAATGGTACATTAAAAGTAAATGTACATGGATCGCCATCAACAATCGAACAGGTTGATTGGGTTTCATTTACTGTATAGCTTATCACTGAGCTCCTTGGTGTTAGAGTTATTGGATCATACACGTCACCATACGAACATGTCACGCTTGTTGGGTTTCTTTGTGAAGACGAAGTCGAAAACGCCAAAGAATTTGCATCCCAAAATTCGGCACAACCCAAGCCGCTGTCAGCGGCATAGAAAGCGTCCGAAGACTGCGCCGCCGATGAAGACAAGACGAATTCCTTGCGAGCGACAGTGAGCAAGGTCACGCCCAGCGCCAACACCACCGAGGCGACAATCATGGCAAATAGGAGCGTGTAACCAGTATTTGTTTTGTCTTTTTTCATATTCATATTATTGTAACGGCGTATCATATATAGTATCAGTCAAGGTTACACCTCCACCAGTAGCCGCCGTCCCCGGCCAGCTGACAGAGACGATCACATTGACCGCTTGACTATTCGCACCATTTGGCTGAAATGTTTGAATATAGAAAGTGCGCGTGAATGGACTTATATTAGAAGTTGGCAGAGAAGCTGGTTGGACATAACCATTACCGTTTGTAGGGTTAACTGTCAAAGGATATTGGTTTAAAAACACTTTTTTATTAATAGTGTCAATTGAACATTGGTTTAATTTATTCGCGCAAGACGTCAAGAGATTCGTGTTATCAAAATAAATCGGCCAGTTTGTCCCCGTATTTCCTTTAAACTCATTTGTATCAAGGGAATTGCGAATCGACTCCATCGCATCCTGGGCCAAATATGAAGCCATAACTTGATTTTTAGCGTAGATCGAAGCATAAAGGCTTTTTTCAGCGACAGTCAGCGGCCCGGCAATGGCAATCATCAGTATTGCAATTGCAATTAATGTTTCCACCAAGGTAAAGCCGGAATTAGTCGAAGGTCGAAAGTACCGAGTCGAAAGTCGGTGATTAATTTTGATTTTTGATTTTTGATTTTTAATTTGTTCTTTCATATTTTTATACACGTTCTGATATCGTCGTTTGCAGGTCGAAATATGTTTTCGTCTTATCCGCCGAACCGCTGTAACCGGAAATATACAATGTTACACTCGGCTGAGATAATGGGTTTGAATTCCCTGCATTGACAATCATGCGGTATGAAGTAATAACCACCGACGGATCGATAATTTCACTGTATGAATTACCGAGATTATTTGTATTATTAAAAGGATTAATAGGAGCGCCACAGCCAGATTGTTCCGCCTTCACTAAAGTCCATGCGTTAGTGCCAGTTATGTCAGCACGAGGAGCAAATCCATAAGCATATATCAAATTACATGGGCCGCTAGAATCAACATTTGTTGATGAAAAAGCTACAACAGAACCACTGGTATCGTTTGAAACATCACAGGAATTTGGGCTAATATTATTTTGATTAAATGAACCATTACCCTTGGGGCAATCATACTCACTCCCCACCCTAATCTCACGCGTCATGGCATCCAGCGAATAATTCAGATTGTTAACCGTATCCTGCAAAGTTTGCGATTTATGATTCGCATCGATAATTTTTAGAAGAGCTGAAATAGCCACAACTGCCACAATCATGAACACCGCCAGGGCGATGAGCATTTCAACCAAAGTAAAACCGGAATTGGTCAAAACTTTATGGACTTTACAAACTTTATGAACTTTATTGACTTTTTTTATCATTGATTTTGTATCTGTATCTGGCCAGTTTCGCGGACCACGACGGTGCGATGTGATGTGTTAGCACCATCTGAAATCTGAATCGCCGCGTAGGTTTCAGGTGTACTGCCAAGCATTATAATAGCATTCGGATCCGGTCGCTTGAAAGTAATATCTAATTTACCACCAACAAAAGAAGTGCAGGCAGA
>JAGWNR010000029.1 GCA_028871265.1 Patescibacteria group bacterium | reverse complement strand
CAGTTGGGCAATAACGGAACCAACTACATTGTCGCTGGTAACACGGCAACAGGCGGTTCCTTGACTTTCGTCGTCAATAACACGAATTCTTTCCCGAATACGCCGAATGGAACCTCGGCCATGACTATCGCCTCAACTGGCAACGTCGGCATCGGGACGACGACGCCGTCCCAGATGCTCACCGTCGGCAACAACAATCAATTCACCGTATCAAGCGCCGGCAATGTGAGCGCCGCCGGGACAGTGACTTCAAACTACTTCATTGCCAATTCATCTACAGCCACATCAACATTAGCAGGAGGACTTGGGGTTGCAAACGGAATCATTATAGGAAATTCAGCAAACATTTCTGCTTCCAAGACATCTTTGGCACTAGGTACTGTGACCGGTGGTGCATATCAAATATCGGCATCCGGATATGGTTCCATTGCCGCCGGTTTTAGCGGCGATCCGACATCCAACAATATAACGGCATCAGCCGCCGGCTCATTGGCTAGAGGTTCTATCGAAGGCAGTTCCGCAGTCTCGATCACAGCTTCGCAAGAAGGTGCTACCGCCGAAGGATATGCGAACGGCGGCAGTATCACTTCGTCAGGCTATGGATCGGTGGCCATGGGTTATTCTTCTGCCGGACTTTCCGCCACCGGCAATGGTGCCATTGCTATGGGTCAAGATGTAAATGCAACAGCCAATAATGCCTTGGCCTTTGGTAGCGGCTTTACCAACTCGGCCGCTTCTACTTTGCAAGTAGGCTTCGGCGCTTCACCGACTTTGACAGTGAATTCCAGCGGTGTCGGCATCGGTACGGCGAGTCCTGGTAGTTATTCACTTAATGTGAACGGAAAGATTGCTGCCAGAAATCCGGTAAATGCCACATGGGCCGGTATAAACTCTGATTCATTCGCTGCCGATAGTTCGATTTATTCATACGGCTCTATTTGTGCCGGTAATAGTAGTGGTAGTTGTAATTCAGCTAATGGTGTCGTGATACAAGGCACTGGTTCAAATACATACGGCAACGTTTATCTGACCGGAAGCGGAAACACTTATTTCAACGGCGGCAATGTCGGGATTGGCACTACGTCGCCTTCGAATAAATTGGAGGTGGCGGGGAATGGATATTTCAGCGGCAATTTGACGGCCGGCAATATCACCGCCACCAGCTCCATTTCCGCTCCATATTTCACCGCCACCAACGCCTCGGCCACTTCAACATTCAAGGGTAATATCGCTGTCGGACCGTATTCATATGCCAACGGCAATTCCTTGGCTATCGGTAACGCTGCGAACAACAATTACCCAATAGTCGCTTCAAACGGTTCATTGGCCGGCGGTTACACCAACGGTACGCTCTCCGGCGGCATCAAAGCTACCGGTCAGGGCTCATTGGCTTGGGGCGGCATGGGTGGCTCTGGCGGCGCTTTGATTCAAGCCAGCAACAGCGGTTCCGTCGCTTTGGGTTATGGCGGCAATTACAATATAACCTCATCCGGGTTAGGTTCCTTTGCCGGCGGTTCCACCCAAACCGGTGCGATTACATCGACCGGTCAAGGCTCACTGGCCTGGGGCGACAATGTCAATGCCACCGGCAATTATTCCATCGCTTTGGGCAGCGGCTTTACCAACAGTACCGCCAATACTTTCCAGGTTGGTTACGGCTCCAGCCCTACCATGACAGTCACTTCTTCAAAGGTTGGTATCGGCACCACCAATCCTGCTCATTCTCTGGATATTATTGCCAATTCAGCTACGCCTAATGTCGGTGTTTGGGTTCAAAACTTTGCCAGTACCAGTCAGTCAACCGTTTGGACGGTCAATGATCTGGGCAACGGCATAAATTTCGGTGAGACCGGTTCTGGTTATACGCCTTACGGCACGATCTTGAACAACATGGGCTTTATATATGATTACGGTTCTATGGCTTTCATGGCCGACGGCGGTTCAAGCTACATAAATTTTGCTACCGGTGGCAATTCAGAAAGCATGCGCATAGCCGCGAATGGCAATGTCGGCATTGGCACGTCGACGCCGGCCAGTTCGCTTGACGTCAACGGCTCTATTACTACCGAGGTTGTCAAGGGTTGTAACAGTTCAAGTCAGGCTCTAGGCACCACCGCTACAGGTACGATTATCTGCAACACTTCGGTTTCCGACCAGCGTCTAAAGAACGATATCACCTCGCTCGATGCGCAAACTTCGTTAAATATTGTCAATAGTTTGAATCCAGTATCGTTCTATTGGAAAGACACCAATCTGCCGGGTACCGGTTCGACCGCGCAACAATTTGGTTTTATCGCTCAACAGATGGAGACGGTCGCGCCGAATCTGGTGGCCACAACTAGCGCCACATATCTGACGCCGGGCGGCACTTACTATGTCAATTACCAAGGTGTCATTCCGCTTTTGGCCAAGGCAATCCAAGCACAACAAGGTGAAATCAACACCGCTACTTCATCGATCTCTACATTGACGGTAAATCAAAACAGCGCCGCCTCGTCGACCGCTCTGGCTCTGACCTCGCTTAACGGCAATATGCAGGCGATGCAGGCGGCTCTGGGTAACGCCACCACAACGCTTTCACTTCAATTAGCTTTGGCTTCGTCGACTTCGGCCGGTTTGGCTTCAACCACGGCCACCGTTTCCAGTCTGGCCAGCGCTTTGACGGCTCTGACCGACCAAGTAGCCGCTCTAGCTACTAGGACGGTCACTTATGACAACCTGTCCACTTCAACCATCGCTGCGATCGCTTCATCGACCGTGCCGATGGTAGCACCGGCCGTGGCGGCAAATCTGGCTTCGTCCACGCCGTTCATTGCCAGCCTGATTGATGCAGTGTCGAACCGCATCGCTTCATCCACTGCGGCGGTGGCGGTCATTGCTGATGCGGTCAAAAGCTCCATTGAATCGGCAGGGAATTGGGTGGTGGCCAAACTGACCGCGACAGAGGTTTATGCTACGGATATTCAAACTCAAACATTGGAGGCCGAAAATGCCACGGTCAAAAATGGTGTGGAGACGACCGACGGTGTCACCGGCCAGTCGTATTGTATCCGCGTCATGAATGGCGTCTTGGTCTCCACGGCCGGTCATTGTTCGACGGCGACGACCACGCCGTCCACCACCGTGGTCAATGTGGCCAATACCGCTCCGACAGTTTCGTCCAACCCGGCCATGGCGGCTTTCCAGAATACGCAGATAAATGATCAAGGCTCCGCGACCAATAGCCAAGCAGTCGCGACGTCGACCGGTCAAGGTGTCACCTCGAACACCAGCGCCACTTCGACCATAAGCTCGGTTTCCGGCACTACGGTGACGGCGGCCGGTTCGACAACCGAGGCGACGGTGACCACGATCATTCCGGCGGCGACATCGACCCAGACTACGGCGACAAATACGACTAGCGGCGGCGCAAGTTCAACTTCAACTGGTGGCTCAAGTGCCACTTCGACCGGCGGCTCCACTCCCAGCAGTTCAGTCAGCTCGGTTTCCGGCACCACTGTGACGGCGGCCGGCACGGCTACAGAAGCCGGTTCTGCTTCTTTGGCTGGCACGGCTTCAACCGGCACAACTGCTAGCGGTTCAAGCTCGACCGGCGGTTCAAGTTCGACAGCTACGACCGCTAGTGGCTCGACCAACAACACTTCGACTACAGCTGCCGCGCCGGTGACTTCAACTGCACCGGCGGCTACTGCGCCAGCCACCACTTCAACTGCTCCAGTGACATCGGCTCCGGCTGCTTCAACACCGGCTCCGGCCTCGACATCCGCCGCTGCACCGGCTACTTCCGCTCCGGCGGCCAGCACACCAGCTCCGGCACCGGCAGCTAGCGCGCCAGCGGCCAGCACAAATTAAGGCACTGGCGCCAGTCGCAGGGAATTGAGGCTTTTGTGCAGGTGATTTTTCTTTTGAAATATGCTAAAATGTAATTATGAAATTACGTCAATCATTGTTTTGGGATGTCAATCCAAAAAATATAGACTTGAAAAAAAACGCTCAATATGTTATTGAACGTGTCTTGGATTTCGGTCGTGATAATGAAGTGCGATGGCTCCGAAAACAGTATCGTCCGTCGCATATTAGGAGAGTGGTCGAGAAGTCTAGATGTATTAGACCTGAAACAAAAGTGTTGTGGTTACTCTTAACAAAAAATAATACCATATAGTATTCAAGTCAAAGCTTTCTTTAGAAAGGAGATTCCTGTAATAATGAACGAACTGGTATAGTTTCAGTGCGCTTGCACGCGCGCTTGCAAAAAAATTCATTTTATGCTAGTATAGTAGGGTAAGTTTTCCTCATCGCTTACGCAATTTAGTTATAACAGACGAGGGTTAAAGCAAGTAAAATGGCAAAAAAGCTATATGTAGGTAATCTGCCTTATTCGACGACCGATGCGTCTCTCAAAAGTCATTTTGAGCAGGCTGGATCAGTCGCTTCGGCCTCGGTCATCATGGACCGCATGACCGGACGTTCAAAGGGTTTCGGCTTTGTGGAAATGTCCACAGATGACGATGCCGCCAAGGCCATTGATATGTTCAATGGCAAGGAAATGGATGGCAGAGCGCTGACCGTCAACGAAGCACGCCCGATGGAGCCTCGCGCTCCTCGCATGGCGCGCATGTAATCCGCGTTCGACGAAAGCGAACCTCTCGTCAAAATCAAAAACCACCCCGAGCGCAAGCAAAGGGTGGTTTTTGATGAAAGGAAAATGGAAAAAGAAAAAAACAAAAACATGCTGAAACAATTTTCCTTTTTCCATTTTGCTTTTTCCTTTTACTAATCCATCACATTCCACCAGCCGGAAACGTGGGCGCGACTAATGACGCGCAATATTTCGTCCGGGTCGTCGGTTATGATAAAAGATTTCATGTCTTCTTCACTGATAGTGTGATGATGTTCGAGCATGTGATCGTGCAGAAAGCCGCGCATCGGCTCCCAGAAATCCTTGCCGACCAGTATTATTGGTACCAGCGGAATTTTTTGGGTTTGAGTGAGGTTCAAAATGTTGAAAAGCTCATCGGCTGTACCGTAGCCGCCAGGGAAGAACAGAAACGCTTCGGCGGAAAAAGTCATAATCGCTTTTCGAATAAAAAAATAGTTGAATTGGTAACTTTCGGTTAGATATTTGTTCGTAATCTGACCGCGAGGAAATTTTATGGTGAGACCCAGAACCTTGCCGCCGGCTTCGTAGGCGCCTTTTGAGGCGGCTTCCATGATGCCCGGGCCGCCGCCGGTTATTATGGCGTAGCCGGTGTCACGGGCGATTTTTGCACTGATTGATTCGGCCTGTTTATAATGAAAACTATCCGGTTTTGAACGCGCCGAGCCAAAAATGGTCACCGATTTTTGGTATTTTTTCATGACCTCAAAACCGGCACGGAATTCTCTGCCGATTTCGCGAACGTGATCGTAAATGTTTTTATTTATCTCCTTGGCGGAGAGAGTTTGAAAATTTTCTTCTTTCATGAGGAATAGTATAGCATATTTACAAGGTCTGACCTTGTACTGTACTATTTACAAGGTCAGACCTATGCAAATATGTCATTTTCATTTGAAATCGAAAAAAAATTAAAGGGAACTCGCGCGCGCGCCGGCATTATTCACACGTCACATGGAGTTATTCACACGCCAGCGTTTATTGCCGTCGGTACCAAGGCGACCGTCAAAGCATTGTCACCGGAACAAGTGGCTGCGCTCGGTGCCGAGGCGGTTTTGGCCAACACTTATCATTTATATCTCGAACCCGGTGAACGATTAGTCCATGATGCCGGTGGTTTGGGAAAATTCATGAATTGGAGCGGGCCGACTTTTACCGATTCAGGCGGTTTTCAGGTTTTTTCTCTTGGCGCGGCGTATGATGCCAGCGGTGTCGGGCGGAGCGGAATATCGAAAGTGAAAAAGGAAAATGGAAAAAGCAAAAAGGAAAATGAAGAAACAGAAAGCGAAGCGACCTTGAGGGGTGAGGGAGACTTGAGAGCGCGACGGCGCTCTTACGAGGAATTTTCTAGCAAGAAAATATCCGTGCTCCCGAACTCCCTCAAGTCGCGGAGCTTGGCAAGTAAAGCTGTTCTTGTCGCTCGGTCGCGGTTAGATTCCGATGGTTTTGATAAGACTGATGTGTCCGGAGCGGCTGATGACAATACTTTTTCACCTCATGAAAAATTGGCGCGCATTGACGAGGACGGCGTATCTTTTTCTTCTGTTTTGGACGGTTCTCTGCATCGTTTTACGCCGGAAAAATCGATCCAGATTCAACACGATATTGGCGCGGATATAATTTTTGCTTTTGATGAATGTACTTCGCCGCACGCGTCGCGGGAATATCAAAGAGAGGCGATGGAGCGCACGCACCGCTGGGCCGAACGTAGTTTAGCGGAACATGTTCGGCTGAAAGCCGAAAGCCAGGCGCTTTTTGGTATTGTCCAGGGTGGTAGGTTTGAAGATTTGCGCCGCGAGAGTGCGCGAATTATCGGTGGGATGGATTTTGACGGTTTTGGTATCGGCGGCTCTTTTGACAAAGAAGACATGTACAGTGTGGTTGGTTGGGTCAATGATATTTTGCCACCAGGGAAGCCACGACATCTTTTGGGTATCGGTGAGCCGGCGGATCTTTTTGGCGGTATCGAAAATGGCGCGGATACGTTCGATTGTGTAGCGCCGACCAGGCTGGGGCGCAATGGCACCTTATATACGCCGTACGGAACAATCAACATCAATAACGCCGCGTTCAAAAGCGATCTCCGTTTGTTAGGAGAAGTAATTGGTGCGCCTGATTCGGCGATAAGACCAACCCCGTGCTCCTGCTATACTTGCACACATTATTCTGCCGCATATCTGGCACATCTTTTTCGAGCCAAAGAAATGTTTGCGGCAACTCTAGCGTCGATTCATAATTTGTACTTTATCACCAATTTAGTCAAAGCAATTCGGCAAAGTATTTTGGACGGCGGTTTTCTTGATTTTAAAAAGGAATTTATTGCAAAGTACAAGGTCTGACCTATGTAAAGCACAAAAGTACAAGGTCTAACCTTGTACAATTATATTGATGTCAAGGTCTGGCCTCGTTTTAGGAATTTTTTAATATTTTTTTAATCCGTCTTAATCTCGCTACTATATACTGTATGCGTACAAGGTCTGACCTTGTAAAAAATATGCACATACCCGGTGAATATTATCATATATATAACAGGGGCGCTCATAAGGCACCGATTTTTAATGAACAAGGCGATTATGATCGTTTTGTGGCGTTGTTGTATATAGCTAATTCATCAAAAAAACTAGTTT
>JAGWNR010000028.1 GCA_028871265.1 Patescibacteria group bacterium | reverse complement strand
TTACCATTCACTATCATTAATCTCCGTGAACGATCAACCTCTATCATCCTCTGGACGGGAATTCCGTTTGAAAGGCGGTGAAAAATTATTAGATATTTTTCGATCATTTTCCGCGACGGAAAAAATTGTTTTTTTGTTTTTTACTACTATTGCTTTGGTCACCGCTCTCATTCTGGCGTATACAGCGACACAATATTTTCTCATAACCGTTCCCCGAAACGGCGGCACATTGACAGAAGGAGAAATCGGCGTACCCAGAACCATTAACCCTGTTTTGGCTTCGACCGACACTGATAAAGACTTGACCAAATTGATTTATTCAGGACTGCTTCGACAAAATATTTCCGGAAAACTAGTTCCAAATTTGGCCGAAAGCTATTCTGTTTCGTCAGACGGTTTGGTTTACGATTTTATATTAAAG
The DNA here is from genome assembly GCA_028871265.1 of Patescibacteria group bacterium. Lineage (GTDB taxonomy): Bacteria > Patescibacteriota > Minisyncoccia > Phycocordibacterales > PALSA-1337 > JAGWNR01. The sequence goes on along the minus strand of JAGWNR010000028.1, from coordinate 7,102 downwards.
AAAAATTTGCATTTCGACGATGGAACTCCGATTACGACGGATGACGTCATATTTACAATTAGTAAAATTCAGGATCTGGCCATAAAAAGTCCCGAACGTGCCGCATGGTCCGATGTGACAGTAAAAAAAGTCAGTCAAACCGAACTGCAATTTATTCTCAAACAGCCATATCAAACATTTTTACAAAACACTACGCTGGGTATAATCCCAGAACATATTTGGAAAAACGTAAATGACGACCAATTTGCATTTAGCAGCTACAACGTTCAGCCTGTAGGTGATGGCCCGTACAAAGTATCCGGAATTGTAAAGGATGCCAACGGCATACCCCAATCATACACATTAGTTCCAAACGATCACGCCATTATTGAGCCTCACATTGCAAAAATTATCTTACAATTTTACCCCGATGAATCACGCGCTTTTGAAGCATTTACCGCCGGCGAAATCGACAGCCTATCTAGTGTAAATCCCCAAGATGCCGCCACTCTGGCTTCATCCAGTAAAGCGACACGGGTTTTTGTCAGTCCGGTTCCTAGAATGTTTGGTGTATTCTTTAACCAAAATCAAAACCCGATTTTTACCGACAAAGCCGTCCGACAAGCACTCTCACTATCAGTAAATCGACAGGACATTATAGACAGAGTGATTAGTGGCTATGGCAACCCAATTGATTCGCCGGTAATAACCGACACACAAACATCACAAAAATTAACTGGATCCACTACAAATAGTTTTGACAAAAATGTGGCTTTGGCTACCAGTACTCTGGAAAAAGACGGCTGGAAACTGGGTTCAGACGGTATATACGCAAAAACAATCTCAAAGAAAACACAGAGACTCAGTTTTACCATTACCACTGCCGATACCCCGGATTTGAAAACGACCGCACATTTATTGGCCAGCGAATGGCAATCTATCGGTGTCAGTGTTACCGTGAACGTGCTTGAATATGGAGACTTGGAAAACACTATAGACTCCAGACAATATGATTCATTATTATTTGGCGAATATGTCGGCAATGGTCTGGATTTATATGCCTTCTGGCATTCCTCTCAGAGAAACGCACCCGGGCTGAATATTGCCGGTTATGTTAATAGTACAGCCGATAGAGAATTGACATCAATACGCACCGCCACCAATTCCACCGACCTGAAAGCCGCATTGGCTGCGTTTGACAGTACTTTCAAGTCTGACGTACCGGCCATATTTATATACGAACCCGACTTTATTTATGTTATGGATGATAAAGTTCAAAACGTTTCGATAATGTCGGTTTCTTCACCTGCAGATCGTTTTAATGGCATTGCCGATTGGTACATTGAAACAGATCGAATTTGGCCGATATTTCAAAATTTATAAATATAGTGGCTAATGACCAAATCTCAATAACTATTGAACTTTGGTCATTGATCATTATTGTAAAAAATGATTAAAAATTAACATATAATATAATATAACTGAATATTTATGAAAGAAAACAACTCAGCGCCGACACCTTTGCCTCCTTCAAATAATTCCCGACCGGTTGGTCGACCATTATCGCGTCCTGGTTCTTCCAGACCGTTTCGTGGTTCTTTTGCCAGGCGACCGCGGCAAAATAGTGTTTTTTCCGCCAGACGCGATTCGACGTTTTTTAAATCGGCAAACTCACCATTACCACAAAGACCGGCCTTTAAAACACGTCAAAATTTTGAATCAAAGGACAAAGATTCTGTCGTTATCCCGCCTCTAGCCGCCGATTCAATCCGCATCATTCCTCTGGGCGGAGTCGAAGAAATCGGTAAAAATTCCACCATGATCGAATGCGGCGATGATATCATAGTAGTCGACATCGGTTTTCAGTTCAAGGACGAAAACACGCCCGGCATCGACTACATTTTGCCAAATACCAAATATGTCGAAGAACGCCGCGACAAAGTGCGTGCCGTCATTATCACCCACGGCCACTTGGATCACATCGGTGGTGTACCATACGTCATGCCACGCATTGGCAATCCGCCGTTGTATACACGACTACTGACTTCGGTCATGTTAAAAAAGCGCCAAGAAGAATTTCCTCATCTGCCACCATTGGATCTGCGCATCGTGGAGAAGGATGAAACTATCACCGTCGGCAAACTCAAAATCCGCTTCTTTTCGGTTACTCATACCATTCCGGACGCCATGGGTCTCATCATTGAAACACCTTGGGGTGGCATCGTTCACACCGGTGACCTCAAACTGGACCATATCGACGGCGTGCCGACCGAAGCCGAAGAAACCGAATATGATCGCGCTTTCAAAGACAAAGACATTCTGATGCTCATGGCTGATTCGACCAACGTCGAAAATCCGGGCTTTTCTATGCCGGAAAAGCAAGTACACAAAAATATCGAAGAAATCATAAAAACAGTCAAAGGTCGACTGATCGTGGCTACCTTTTCATCTCTTCTCGAACGCATTCTAAAAATTATTGAATTTGCCGAAAAATATGGCAAGAAAGTCTGTGTCGAAGGTCGCTCGATGAAGCAAAATATTGATATTTGCAAACAACTGGGTCTCTTGAAACCAAAAAAAGACACTATGATATCGTCCGAGGAAATTGACCAAGTGCCTCCGGAACGGCTGATAATACTGGCTACCGGCGCCCAAGGCGACGAATACGCCGCCATGATGCGTATGGCCAACAAAACTCATAAGTACATCAAAATCACCAAACGCGACACGATTTTGTTGTCGTCATCGGTCGTGCCGGGCAATGAACGCGCCGTGCAAAAACTCAAAGATAACCTGTCGCGTCAAGGTGCCCACATCATTCATTACCGCATCGCTGACGTGCATTCTTCTGGTCATGCCAATCGCGACGAAACCGCCTGGATTCATCGCAAAATTCATCCCAAATTCTTTATGCCGCTGCACGGCTATCACTACATGCTACGCACGCATGGTGACATTGCCCGTGAAGCCAATAATCTACCGGAGGAAAGTGTGGTCATTCCGGATAACGGCGCCATTATAGAAATCCAAAATGGCGGACAGAAAATTGTTAGGCTCAAGGAAAAGGCGGCCTCGAATATCGTCATGGTTGATGGATTTTCTGTCGGCGATATTCAGGATGTGGTCATACGCGATCGCCAGGCGCTGGCGCAGGATGGTATATTTATCGTCTTTGCCATGATCAACGGCCAGACCGGCCGGCTGAAAAAATCGCCGGACATCATCAGTCGCGGTTTTGTCTATCTGCGCGAATCCCAGGAACTACTACACGAAGCACGTCTGCTCATCAAAAATACCGTCGAACGCGCCACCAAAGGCCAGAATCCAATCAACCTCGATTATGTGAAAGAAGCCGTCGCCGACGAAGTCAGTCGCTACCTCCTGCAAAAAACCGCCAAACGTCCGATGGTGATACCGGTGATATTAACAGTATAAAGTATTAATGGATAATACATTTATACTTTTATACCTTATACTTATACCATGCGACATCACGCCGCGATTGCCAGACACAAACACGTCATCTATACAATCGGCCTCATCAGCTTTATCTTTGCCCTACACAGCGCCATACCGGCTTACGTCGATTCGTCATACCTATCACTATTTGTAGATAAAAATTTTCTGGGCGGTATTTATATGGCGACAGCCGGTGTAACTGTTCTAGCATTCTTTCTCATCTACCGAATTCTCAAGCGCTTTGGCGACTATCGTACAGCCGTCACCTTGATCATATTAGATGCCCTAACCATGGCAGGAATCGTTTGGGGTTGGTCACCGACTATTATCGAAGTTTCATTTGTCGTGAACATGGCCATTTTGGCCTTGACCGCTTTTACCTACGATGTCTTCCTAGAAACTTATACCGACGTCGCTCATACCGGCGGCGTACGCGGCTTTTTCTTGGCACTCACCAATAGCGCCTGGATTTTGGCGCCACTCATCGCCGGCATGCTCATTTCTGATCATGTCTACACACGCGTGTATATTGCCGCTCTGTTTCTACTTGTTCCGGTTTTATACTTGATCGAGAAAAACTTCCATCGCTTCCATGACGTGAAATATGAATCACCCACAGCCTGGAAAACCATCCGCGAAGTCACCCGCATGCCTGATATCTGGAAGCTCTGTGTAATCAACACAGTGCTGCAAACTTTTTACGCCTGGATGGTTATTTACACCCCGCTATATTTGGCGAACACTATCGGATTCGACTGGTCGTCAATCGGCATTATTTTGACCATAATGCTATTGCCATTTGCATTAATCCAAGCTCCCTTTGGCCGACTGGCTGATGAAAAATACGGTGAAAAATGGCTTATGGGCATTGGTTTCGCCATTATGGGCGTATCGACAGCCTTTCTAGCCTACATTCACGCGCCAACACTCATTGTTTGGGCCGGAATGCTTTTTGTCACCAGAATCGGTGCCGCACTAGCCGAAGTGATGATCGAAACTTATTTCTTTAAAAAAGTACCGCCGCGCGATTCCAACATCCTCTCCGCTTTTCGTACCACACGCCAGATTCCCTATTTCTTTGCACCGCTCATTACCGGCATTGGACTTCTCTTCACCAGCGAATCAAACCTGTTCATTATCCTGGGCGTCATCTGTCTTTTACCACTCATCCTCATCGCTATGCTCCATGATACCAAGCCGGGTTTTGTAGGTCGTCCTGACGGAACAGTTGGAAGCGCAAAATTGCCAGCATAAAACACTCTACCAACTCATCTAATAATCACTCGCTTCTCAAGTGATATACTTACTCCATGAACATCAAAATCGCCTCCATCAATCTCCAATCAGGCGTAGCTACAACGCGAGGATTTTGGCATTATGCGCTGACCGGCTGGAAATATTGGTTGCCGCATTCAAACCGGCCGATCAAAGCTTGCGGTGATTTTTTGAAAAAGGAAAACATCGACATAGCCTGCGTCAATGAAATTTCCGAATCATCGCTCATGACCGGCTGGCGTTCTCAGACCGAAACTCTGTCCGACGCGACTAACATGAAGCATACGCATTTCTTTTCAACCGCAGTCCCTTTCAAAAAACTTCGTGACGAAGGCAACGCCATACTTTCTGTCCATCCGATTACAAGCACCGCCTCGCACCCACTTCACAAAGAGCTTTTTAATTGTTCGTTGGATGAAGCAGTAATTTCAGTCCAAGGGAAATCCATTACTGTTTTGACCACGCATTTGGCCTTGACCAAAAAACATCGAGACATTCAGATTCGAGAAATTATTGAATTAGTTAAAGTGAAAACCGGGCCAATTATCCTCTCCGGCGATTTCAACGAACCAGACCCTGCCGCTTTCGACGAATTGCGCGCTGTGACACCCTTGAAACAACTCTGCACCCTGCCGACATTTCCCAGTTGGAAACCAACAAAATCGTTGGATTATATTTTTTTGAGTGAAGAATTTAACCAGGTCGGACCTATGACCAGGTCTGACCTAGGTTTAGGTCAGACCTATAATTCAAACCCGGTGTTTTCGGATCATGTGCCGCTCGTCGTGGAGGTGGAGTTGATATAAAAAAGTGCCGAAATGAATCGGCACTTGGTGACAGGGACAAAAATTTCAATCTTCAATCAAAAGTTCCGGTTCAGGCCAGTCTCGTGAATTGGTTCGACCGAGACTCGGTCTGGCATTTGTTATCTGTAGTGGCTTGATTTGTTCAAATACTTCGATACAGGCGAAAATTGATATTTCCTGGTCCGGATCTTTAAACTGTTTCCGGAAATTTTCCGCCGGTTTTTGACCGTAGTCCTGCTCAATGAGAATCGCGAATGTGCTTATTTTTACATTCATAGAAACCTTTCTGTTAATTTTTTCATTGTGTTTGTGTCAAGTTATACCCGAGATCGAGCAAGGTCTGGCACTTTTCGCTTGTTGCGTAACAAGGTGATCTTGCGTTTAACCTGAGCCGGCAAATATTCGTCGTCCCCTGCAAACAGACTTGAACTGCCGTCTACACGCTCGACACGAACGATCATTTTTTTGCCACTACCCTTTATTTCATAAAAGGTGTTCCCGATTAGAATCCTCCGTGGACTTTTTTTCTTTGGCTCAGACCACGGTGCATACGCTGGATGCATTTGGTCACCACCGAACATATTTGGCATATTTTTCCTTTCTCTTTTGTGAGGTTATCTAGTAACACCATACTACAAAATCTTTAGAAAGCAAAACCCTGAAGTTATTAAAAAATCCTTAATGAGTGAATTTTACTAAACTCATTTTTGAATAAAAATTACTGGTTCTTGCAAAACTTTTTCAACAATTTATTGATTGACAAAATATAATCTATTGCTATCATAAACTTATAAATCTTGCGGCCATTGATGTAAATCAAGCTGGTATTGTTCGGCACTAGAGCTGACGGCAAGTCAAAAAAGCGGGCAACCGCTTTTTTGTTTAGAGCAAATATTAGAAATCCATAATACTGATAAAATAAAGTGTGCCAGCCTTATTTTTTCGAATAATCACCTTTACGGACACTTCCTTTTGTATTTGCTCACTCAATATAATAAATGAAGACGATTTGTCATGTATGCCACGATTTGAATAAGTAACTTGAACATCTTTTGAAAAAATAAAATTTGGTATATGCATTAAAAACAAATGGAAACGCCTTATTTGATCGGAAATCGGCCTAATTCCTCTTTTGGTTCTAAGAAAGTGTCTAAATCCTATACGATTAAAGAAAACTTTCTGACCTTCTAATACCGGACATTTTATTGAACCAATACCAAAATACTTCTCTTTAAGTTTTTGCAAAATTTCGTTATATTCTCTTTGAATCATCCACCAACTCTATCAAGACGAGTTAAAATCGGAATATGAGTACATATTTCGTCTTCGCTCGGACGTCATGTCCGCAAGCGGCCACGCCGCTCCTCGCTAGCCGAAATAAAAAAATATTAAAGAAAAGTTAAAATCCAAAACAAAGTCCATGTTAAGCCGTTAAACAGAAAGCATTTTATATTCAAACATAAAAAAAGCGGCGAGTTTGAGTCGCCGGCATAAAAAAGCGCCCGTTTGATCGAGCGCTTTGTGAATTACACAAGGCCTATTTGAGCAGAGACTTGATTTTTTCAGAAAAAGAATCGAAGTCG